>CAYRLM010000005.1:0-27676 GCA_964425035.1 uncultured Ruminococcus sp. | reverse complement strand
ACGGAGCACAGCGCCCTGCCGATAGGGGATATGCGGCATACCGCCGGGGAAATACACATAGTGAACGGCGAAATAGTTATAACCGGCGGCAGCACTGCGCATTACACCGACGGAATTACGGGCGGCTTCGGCGAATACTGCGGCGAGCGCTGCTTTCATACGGGCGACGCAGGCTGTATCCGAAACGGAATGCTCTGGTTCGGCGGCAGGCTGGACAGGCAGGTAAAGTCCATGGGCTTTCGCATAGAGCCTGAGGATATAGAGAACAATATGCTGAAAATTCCAGGCGTAAAGCAGGCAGCCGTAAGCGTTTCGGCAAACGGCAGGATAACCGCACGGGCGGCAGCGGAGGGAATTTCCCCCGATGAAATACGCCGCAGACTGGCGAAGCTTGTCCCCGAATACATGCTCCCCTCAAGAATAACACTGACCGACAGTCTGCCCGTGAGCGCCAACTTCAAGCTGCGCAGGGACTCGGACGACGAATAATACGGAGAAAACAAGTATGAATATACCTACAAGCAGGATAATATCGCTTCTTGAAGAATTTTGCGAGCATGAAGCGCCGATACTCCCCGACACTGAGCTGCTGGAAAGCGGTCTTTTGGACTCGCTGGCGTTCATCGAGCTGCTGAATGCGCTGGAGGATATGGGCTGCGATATCCAGCCCACGAGATTTCCCGTAAGCAGCTTTTCCACGCCGCAGAGCATTGCGGAGCTGTGCCGCAGCGTTTGATTTCATGGCTTTTTTTGTGAAATCCGCAAAAACATATTGCATTTTATGAAAAAATATTGTATAATAAATTGTGTAATCCTTTACACAGACTTATACAAAACGTAACATTAATATTATTAAGGAGCAGATAATGAAGCACAAGAATTTACTAAGCATACTGTTAGCGGCTGCGACTGCGCTCAGTCTTTCGGGCTGTGCGGGAAGCGGCGGCAGCTCCGGCGAAAGCTCTGTCACCGAAAACTCCGGTGCGGCAGGCGAGGATAACGTAAGCGCTCTTCCCACCAATTCGAGAGTATCCGAAAACGGCTGGGAATTCGGTCAGGTGTCAATGGGCGGCGGCGGATTTGTTTCCGGCGTATTTGCGACAAGTCAGGACGGGCTGTATTACGCAAGAACAGACGTTGGCGGCGCTTACCGCTACAACAGTGAAACGCAGCTCTGGGAGTCCATGTCCTACGGCATAAGCGAGGACGATCAGGGATTTCTGGGAATTGCCGCGCTTGCTTTCGGCGAAAGCGACCCCAACAGGGTTTATATGCTTGCCGGTACAAGCTATCTCAGCAGCGGCAGAACCGCCCTGTTCATATCGGACGATTACGGCGTCACCTTCAGACGCACCGAGCTTTCGGACTTCAAGGTTGACGGCAACGGCATGGGCAGAGGAAACGGCGAACGCCTTGCGGTAGACCCCAAGAACAGCGATATCGTATACGCAGGCTTCATGAGCAGCGGCGGCATGATAAAATCCACGGACGGAGGAGCTACCTATACCGTACTTGATCTGGGTACAGACACCACGACGGACAACAGCAACGGCATATGCAGCATAGTTATCGACCCCGATTCCGGCGACGAGAACAGCTGCTCCACTATTTACGCCGCAATATCCCGCAAAGGCGATTACAACATCTACAAATCCACCGACGCAGGCGCTACATGGTCGCCCGTGGAGGAAGCTCCGCAGGGGCTGATGGTTCAGCGCATGAAGTACAACGGCGACGGAAAAATCGTCATCACCTACGCCGACGCAGAGGGCCCGTGGAACAGCAGCCGCGGTTCGGGCGGCATTCGTGTGCTGAATATCGCCGACGATACTTTCACGGACATTACCCCCGTGAAGCAGCCCTACGGCGATGTTGTCATTGACCCGACAGACCCGAACAAGATGGTGGCATGCAGCGAAAACGTCTATGTCGAGCAGCCCACGGGAGCTTTCGGCGACGAGTTCTACACCACAACGGACGGCGGTCAGACATGGACGCTGCTCAATGATACCATGACCTTCAACGCAAACGGCGTTGACTGGCTGTCCACCACCTCTATGCACTGGTGCAGCTCTCTTGCTATCGACCCTAACAACACCGACAGAATAATGGTGGTATCCGGCAACGGAATTTACGCATGCGACAACATCTGGGACGAAGCCCCCGAATTTTACTTCTTTGCCAAGGGCATTGAGGAAACCGTTCCCTACGAGCTGGTGAGCATTCCCGGCGGAGAGCTGGTGACCGTTACCGCCGACTATGACGGCTTCGTTCAGGACAGCGCCGAGGAATACGGCAGCGTTCTCAGCAGCACCGCAGGCTCTATGACCGGAATTGCCGTTGCGGCAGCCAACACGGACGTATGGGTTAAGTGCGGCGGCGACAGCGGCAACAACGGCTTCTGGTACACGGAGGACAGAGGCGGCACATGGACGCAGGTGAAGAATTCTCCGCTGTCAAGCACAGCCCACGGCGGCTCTGTCGCAATATCAGCGGACGGAAGCACCTTCTACTGGGCGCCCGAAAACGGCGCATATGTGTTCTGGACAGACGACAAGGGCGCTACATGGAATCAGAGCGAGGGCGGAATGAATGCCAAGCGCCTTATCGCTGACCAAGTAAATCCCGACTATGTATATGCGGCAAGCGGAAGCTCTTTCTATTACAGCAGCGACCGAGGCAAGACCTTCACCGCAAACAACGACCTGTCCGTTTTCAGCTCCACAAGACCTATTGCGGTTCCCGGAGTCGAGGGCAAGATTTACTACCCGGCAATGGGCTTGCAGGTATCAGAGGATCACGGTCAGACCTTCACAAGGCTCAGCACCGTTGTGAACTGCCAGATGGTCGGCGTGGGAAAGGGCAAGACTGATGACTCCCCCTGCACGCTGTTCATCTGGGGTCAGCCTACTTCCGACGATCCTGTCGGACTGTACTGGTCTGAGGACGAGGGCGCTACATGGAGCCGCATAAACGACGACAATCATCAGTTTGGCGGCACGGGCAACGGCAAGTTCGTTTACGGCGACATGAACAAGTACGGCAGAGTATACATGAGCTCTCTCGGTCTTGGCGTAATTTACGGCGACCTTATCGAATCGGAGTGATTTGTGTGACCTTAACCGGGGCAGCAATGTCCCGGTTTATCGGATTTAAGGCATAAGCTTCCCTGCCGCACATCAGACCGTCGGCAAAGCCGAGGCAAAAACGGATTAAAATCGACCCAAATCCCAATATTAATTATGGAGGCAGCAAAAATGTATCTTGAAAATATCAATTCCCCCGCAGACGTAAAGAAGCTCTCATCAGACGAGCTGAAATCTCTCGCCGGAGAAATGCGCACTGCGCTTATAAAGAAACTCAGTATCCACGGCGGTCACTGCGGTCCCAACCTCGGTATGACAGAGGCGACAATTGCGCTTCATTATGTGTTTGATTCCCCCGAGGACAAGCTGGTGTTCGACGTATCTCACCAGAGCTACTGCCACAAAATGCTCACCGGGAGAAAGGACGCATTCCTTGACGAGAGCAAATATGACGACGTAACGGGATATTCCAGCCAGCACGAAAGCCCTCACGACTTCTTCACCGTCGGTCATACCTCCACCTCCGTCAGCCTTGCCTGCGGACTTGCAAAGGGGCGCGACCTCTGCGGCGGCAGCGGCAATATCATTGCGGTGATAGGCGACGGCTCGTTATCGGGCGGCGAAGCGCTTGAGGGGCTGGATTTTGCGGGAGAGCTTGACAGCAACCTCATCATTGTTGTAAACGACAACGGAATGTCCATTGCGGAAAACCACGGCGGTCTTTACGAAAACCTCAGACTGCTGCGAGAAAGCGGCGGCAAAGCGGAATGCAACCTGTTCAGGGCAATGGGACTGGATTACGTCTTTGTCCCGGACGGAAATGATATTGACGGACTTATAGCGGCGTTCTCCTCGGTCAAGGACAGCAAAAAGCCTGTGGCTGTTCATATTGTCACCGAAAAGGGACGAGGCTACGCCCCTGCGGTAAAGGACAAGGAAAGCTGGCACTGGCATATGCCGTTCGACATTGAGAGCGGCGAGATGAAGTCTCGGTTCGACGGCGAGGATTACAGCGAACTTACCGCAAAATACCTTATGGAAAAAATGGACAAGGATCCTGCGGTATGCGTGCTTACCTCCGGCACTCCCGCAGTTCTGGGATTTTACAAGGATCGCCGAGAAAAGTACAGCGGCAGGTTCATAGACGTGGGAATTGCCGAGGAACATGCGGTCGCTATGTCGTCGGGAATAGCGGCAAACGGCGGAAAACCAGTATACGGCGTTTACAGCAGCTTTATCCAGAGAACCTATGACCAGCTTCAGCAGGATCTGTGCATAAACAGCAACCCCGTGACGATACTGACCTATGCCGCTTCGGTATGGGGCATGAGCGACATCACTCACCTTGGCATTTTCGATATACCCATGATGTCCAATATCCCGAACCTTGTTTACCTTGCTCCCGTCACCTATGAGCAGTTCACCGCAATGCTCGACTGGAGCACCGAACAGCGTGAGCACCCGGTGGCGATACGTGTTCCCGGCGCAGTTGTCCACGGCGAAAAGCCCGCAAAGGACTACGGCGTTCTGAACAAATACGATGTCGTTCAGTCCGGCAGCGGCGTTGCGATTATTGCGCTCGGGAGCTTCTTCGGGCTGGGCAGGCAGGCTGCGGAGCTTATTGAAAAGCGCACCGGCGTAAAACCCACGCTTATCGACCCGGTTTACATCACCGGTACGGACGACGAGCTGCTCCAATCCCTCAAGACCTCTCATAAGGCGGTAATTACGCTGGAGGACGGAATACTGAACGGCGGCTTCGGCGAAAAAATCGCACGCTTCTACGGCGACTCCGACATGAGGGTAGCCAACCTCGGACTTAAAAAGGAATTTCTCGACCGTTACAATCCCGACGAGGTTCTCGGGGAAAACGGTCTTACACCCGAACAGATAGCAGAGAAAGCGGAAAGGCTCATGAAATAACGGGCAAAAGGAGTACTGCATGTTTGAGATCAAGGACAAATTCTATCTGGACGGCGAACCCTTTCAGATCGTTTCCGGCGCATTCCACTATTTCAGGACAGTCCCCGAATACTGGAGGGATCGCCTTGAAAAGCTGAAAAATATGGGGTGCAATACCGTTGAAACCTACATTCCGTGGAATTTTCACGAGCCTAACCGCGGAGAATTTCTCTGGACGGGAATGCACGATATCTGCCGCTTTATCGAAACGGCGCAGGAGCTTGGGCTGTATATCATTATCCGCCCCTCGCCGTATATCTGTGCGGAATGGGAGTTCGGCGGACTTCCCGCATGGCTGCTGAAGGACAGAAGCATGAAACTGCGCTGCTGCTATCGGCCCTACCTCGACGCGGTAAAGGCTTATTACAGCGTACTCATGCCAAAGCTTGCGCCCTATCAAATCGACCGCGGCGGGAAAATTATCCTCATGCAGATTGAAAACGAATACGGATATTACGGCAACGACACCGCTTATCTTGAATTTCTCCGTGACGCAATGAGAGAGTTTGGCATAACCGTGCCGTTTGTGACCTCGGACGGCCCGTGGAAGGAAAGCGTGTTCAAATCAGGCTGGGTAAACGGCGCACTTCCCACGGGAAATTTCGGCTCCGCAATAGAGTGGCAGTTCGGCGAAATGAAAAAGTACATGGGCGACGGCAAGCCTTTGATGTGCATGGAGTTCTGGAACGGTTGGTTTGACGCATGGGGCGAGGAACATCACACAACCGAGCCCGAAAAGGCCGCCAAGGAGCTTGACGACCTGCTGAGGCTGGGAAATCTCAGCTTCTATATGTTCGAGGGCGGAACAAATTTCGGCTTCATGAGCGGCAGAAACGGCGGCAGCAAAACCTGCGACGTTACCTCTTACGATTATGACGCACCCCTCACCGAGGACGGTCAGATCACCGAGAAATACAATGCGTTCAAGGCTGTCATATCTAAGTACAGGCAGTTTGAGGAAATACCGCTGACCACCGTAATAAAGCGTGCGGAATACGGCAGGGTAGTATGCTCCGGCAAAACGGATCTGTTCTCGGCGCTTGACGCTATCTCCGCTCCGACAGTTTCAGATTATCCCCTGACCATGGAGGATATCGGGCAGAATTACGGCTACATTCTTTATCGCGCAAGGCTGAAACCCGATGAAGCCGCCGAAGAAATACTCATCGAAAATGCCGCCGACAGGGTTCAGGGATATCAAAACGGAAAATATATTTTCACCGCCCACGGCGACAATATGTGGGATAAGTTTGACGTCGGAGAACCCGAAAAGGGCGGCGTTATCGACCTGCTCTGCGAGAATATGGGGCGCGAAAATTTCGGCACGGGGCTTGAGAGCCAGCGAAAAGGGATTTCCGGCGGAATAAAAATCAACGACCACCGTCATTTCGGTCTGGAAATCTATCCTCTGCCGCTGGACGAAAAGCAAATTGAAAGCCTTGATTTCTCCGGCGGACATAAACCCGGCGCTCCCGCATTTTACAGGTTTGATATCGAGATAAACGAGCCGTGCGATACCTTTATCGACACGGAGGGCTTCGGCAAGGGGAACGTGTTTGTAAACGGCTTTAACCTCGGCAGGTTCTGGGATATAGGCCCACAGAAGCGCCTGTATCTTCCTGCGCCGCTGCTGAAAAAAGGCAGGAACAGCATAGTTATCTTTGAAACCGAGGGCAAGGCGGCAGACAGCATTTATCTTTCGGATAAACCGAAGCTTCAATAATATACAAAAGCTAATTTGGGGAAAGCGAACGCTTTCCCCAAATTTATTATTGATTTTCGGAAACATACTTTTCTATGACCGCAATAAATTCTCTGCCGTAGCGCTCCGCTTTCCTGCTGCCTACGCCGGATATGTTCAGAAATTCCTGTATGGTTCGGGGCTTCTTCACGCTCATTTCACGCAGAGATGCGTCGGTGAACACGACATAAGCCGGAACTCCCAGTATTGCGGCTTCCTTTTTGCGAAGCTCCCTCAGGCGCTGCATGAGGGCTGCGTCCTCCTGCGCCTCGTCGCTCTTGAATACGTTCGCCGTAATTGCCGCCGCACGCTTCGGGCGCTTCATCAGCAGCGTTCTCCGTGACTTTACAAGCTCGTCCGCCGCAGGGGTGAGCGCCAGCGTGTGATATTCCTGCTCGACGGTTATGTACCCCTGCTCCTCAAGATGGTCGATAAGCTCTCGGACATAGCTCTGGGTGTATTCCTTCATGATACCGTAGGTTGACAGCGTTTCATAGCCGCCCGCCTTTATCTGGGAGCTTTCACTGCCGCACAGTATTCCCGAAACCAGCGTCTTTCCGCCGCTTCTCCCCCGCTGTTTCAGCCGGAATATGCAGGACAGCACCTTCTGCGCTTCCACGGTGATATCCAGCGTTTCCATCTCGGCGTCGCAGCTGCCGCAGTGACCGCACATGCGCTCCGAATTTTCTCCGAAATAGCTGAGGATAAAGTGCCGCAGGCATTTTGAAGTGGTGGAATAAAACGTCATCTGTTTAAGGCGCTCACGGTCACGGCGGCGTATTTCCTCCTGCTCGGCAGTGTCCAGCCCGGAATCCGCAGCATGACCGTGGTCTATAAGGAACTCCGCCGTGCGGACATCGCCCTTGCTGTAAAGCAGTATGCACCTTGCCGGGCTTCCATCGCGCCCTGCCCTTCCTGCCTCCTGGTAGTAGCTTTCGAGATCCTTCGGCATGTTGTAATGCACCACAAGCGCCACGTCCGATTTGTCTATTCCCATTCCGAAAGCGTTTGTCGCCACCATTACGCTGCACCTGTCGTAGATGAAATCCTCCTGCGCCTGCCGCCGTTCGTCGTCGGGCAGCCCTGCATGATAGCAGCGCGCATTCACACCGTTCAGCCTTAGAAACGAGCATACCGCCTCGACATTCTTGCGGGTGGAGCAGTACACAATGCCGCTCCTGCCGTTAAGCTCCCGGACTATACCCAGCAGCACGGCGTCCTTGTTCTTCTGCTCCGTGGGTCTTACCTCAAAATAAAGGTTGGCACGGTCAAATCCCGTGGTGACCGAAAACGGCTCGACAAGCCCCAATATCCGCACGATATCCTGCTTGACGATATCGGTAGCGGTAGCCGTGAACGCCGCCAGCACCGGGCGTTTGGGAAGAGCCTGTACAAATTCCGATATTTTAAGATAGCTGGGGCGAAAATCCTGCCCCCAATGTGATACGCAGTGCGCCTCGTCCACTGCCACCAGAGGAATACTGAGATTTTTGCACACATTGAGAAAGCCCTCGCTGGTCAGCCGCTCCGGTGCGACATAGATTATGCTGTACATTCCGGCGGCTGCGTCGTCCAGCACCCTGAAATACTCCCTCTGGCTGAGGGAGCTGTTGATACATGCGGCGCTCACGCCGGACTGGAGCAGTCCCTCCACCTGATCCTTCATCAGGGATATCAGCGGCGATATCACGATAGTGGTGCCGCCCAGCATAAGCGCCGGTATCTGGTAGCACATGGATTTCCCTGCACCCGTAGGCATTACCCCCAGACAATCCTGCCCGGAAAGTATATGGTCGATCACCTCGCCCTGCCCCGCACGAAAGCTTCCATGCCCGAAATATCTTTTCAGTACCTCCGTTTTGTCCATCGTTACCTCGCTAAAGTATTTCTTTCATAATTATGGGGCTGATTTTCGCAGCCCCATATCTTATTAATGCAACACAGCGCAACCGCACGACAAAAATCATGCGGTGCTGCCTTAATTTCCGCACTCGATGCTTATCTCGTTGAACTTGCCGAGAATATCGTCAACGACAAGCCTCTGCTTCTCCTCGCCGTCGATATCCATGACTGCCTTTCCTCCGTGCATCATCACCAGCCTTGAGCCGTACTCCACGGCGAAGCGCAGATTATGCGTCACCATCAGCGTTGTGATGTGCTTTTCCTCAACTATCCTCTGAGTTATCTTCATCAGCGTTTCGGAAGATTTCGGGTCAAGCGCCGCCGTATGCTCGTCAAGTATCAGCAGGTCAATGTCGGACATTGTGGCGATTATCAGCGCCAGCGCCTGTCTTTGTCCGCCGGAGAGCGACCCGGCAAGCACTCCCATGCGGTTTTCAAGTCCCATGCCGCAGCTCTTTATAAGCTCCTTGTAATACTTCTCGCGGCTGCGGTTCACCGCCGGGGAAAGCCCGTAGGAATGATTCTTGTTGTCGGCAAGCGCCATGTTTTCCAGTATCGTCAGGCTGCCGCAGGTACCCATTTTCGGATCCTGAAGCACTCGCCCTATACGCCTTGCACGCTGGTATTCCTTAGTCATGACGATATTCTGTCCGTTGAATATCACCGCACCGGAATCAGCCTCCACGCCGCCGCACACGATATTGAGCATGGTGGTCTTGCCGCTGCCGTTTGAGCCCACAACCGAAATGAAATCGCCGTCGTTGATTTTCAGGCTGAAATTGTCGAACAGCTTATTCTCGTCAACCGTCCCTCGGTTGAATATCTTGGTGATTTTTCTGAGCGACAGTATGCTGTCAGATTTCACCGGCTCAGGCTTTCTCCCAAAAGAAGCGAACAGCTTTTTCAGCTCTCCGCCGCCAAGCACCAGCGCTATCAGGAAAATCAGCGCTTTCATGAGGTTGTTGTAATCCGTGGGAAGCCCGACCGAAAGCACTATCTGATACGCAGCCTTGTAAACCAGACTGCCCAGTATCACCATGGTAGTCCCTTTCATGAACCTCACACGCTTGAAAAGGCTCAGACCTATAATAACCGAAGCAAGACCGAGCACCACCATTCCGACACCCATCTGCTGATCCGCAGAGCCCTTGTTCTGTGCGATAACAGAGCCCGCAAGCGCCGCAAAGCCGTTGCCCAGCGCCAACCCGAAGATTTTGATTGTGCCGGGGTCTTTTCCGAGCATAACGGTGTATTTGTCGTTTGCGCCGGTAGCCCTGAGCAGAAGTCCGTGCTTGGTTTCGAGGTACAAATCCAGCAGCAGCTTGCACACAACGACGATTATCAGCGAGATAACCGCAGTCCTGATATAGAAGCCTCCGACGCTCTTGGGTATCCATGCGGCAACGCCGGAATTGAAGATAGTGTTCTTGGTGAAGAAGTTGGCAAGAGCGCCGCCGTCGGTGCCTGTCTTGAGTATAACAAGGTTGACGGAAAGCATTGCGGTATACATTATAATTCCGCATAGCAGCGGCGTTATGTTGAGCTTAACATGCATAAGCCCGGTGAGCACACCCGCCGCCATTCCCGCCGCAAAGGATATCAGCAGGCACAGCCACGGGTTTACTCCGTTAAGTATCAGCACACCGCTGAGCACAGCGCCCAGCGGAAAGGTTCCGTCAACCGACAGATCCGGAAAGTCCAGTATGCTGTAAGTAATATACATTCCCATGGCAAGGAGCGCATACATCAGACCCTCGTTGAGAATATCAAGCAGAATATTGATAACCAGTGTCATTTCTTTCCCTTTCGTGATCTGTCAGCAAAAACGCCCGTTATTCTTCGTCGCCGGAGTTGGTGGTCACCATCTCGGCGTCGGCGTACTTTTCGGGTATTGTGAAGCCGAAGCTGTCCATTACCTCGGTGTTGATGACAGGAGTACCGTCGGAGATAGTGCCTACCGCCATTGTCTTTGTGTCTGCCCCGTTCAGCACCTCAACGCCCATTTCGGCGGTCTTTTTGCCGAGGGCAACATAATCTATGCTGATGGAAGCTATGCAGCCGTTCTTTACCTGCTCAACCTCAGAGCCGTAAACCGGAATGCCTGCCGCATTTGCTTTCTCAAGCACAACGGAAAGATTATTTACAACATTGTTGTCGGTGAAATTGTTGATGCAGTCTACCTTAGAGGCAAGCGTGGTTGCGGCCTGCGGAATATCTGCGGCGCCGCTTACGCCCTGCTCTACTACCTCGATACCCTTGCTGTCGCACACTTCCTTGAAGGACTTGAGCTGCGAGAGTGAATTTGCCTCGGTGGTGGTGTAAAGCACGCCGATCTTCTTTACGTCCGGCTGAATGGACTGAATAAGGTCAACCTGTGCGCTGAAGTCGAGAATATCGGAAGTGCCGTTGCAGTTCTCGATACCTGCCTCAAGGCTTTCGGTCAGACCTGCGCTGACAGGGTCGGATACTGCGCAGAAAATCACCGGGATATCGGACTTGCTTGCCGCGGCATAAGCGGAAACCGCCGCCGGGGTTGCAATCGCAAAGATCATGTCATAATCCTTGGTGACAAAATTTGCGGAGATCGAGTCGCAGGAAGCTCCGTCGCCCTGACCGTTCTGGAGGTCAATGACAACTCCGTCCTCGCCGTAAGCCTCGATAAGTCCCTGCTTTATGCCATCGAAGCAATTGTCGAGAGAGGGATGAGCCGCATATTGCAGCACGCCGATTTTCTTGGCGTCTGCAGATGCGGAAGTGCCGCTGTCGGAATTACCGGAGGAACAGCCGGTCAGTGCCATTGTCAGAGCCATTGCCGCCCCGATAATCCTTGTGATGTGTGTCTTTTTCATGATGCTTCTCCTTTTTGTATTGCGGCGGTTAATCCGGAAAATAAAAAAACCCGCCCCACAGCATGGGACAGGAACTTCCTGCGATACCACCCAAATTCGCCCTTGCGGGCGCTCTCGCCTGCGCACTGCCTTGCGGCAAAACGCCCCTGCTGTAACGTGCAGCCACGTCGCCCCTAATCCGGTAAATCGGATAAACAGCGTCTGTCGGATATCAGCCTTGATAAGCCGTATCATCACAGCCGCCGGAATACCGCCGCCGTTTCGGTTTGCCCTCGCAGGTCCATTCATGAATGCTTACGCACCGTGCTCACACCAAATACACGGCTCTCTGAAGCGCATCGGCAGACGCTACTACTCCTGCTCAACGGTTTTGTGCTTTATGTACTATAATATATTACCACACTATTTCCGCTTTGTCAAGGGGTATTTGATTATTTTTCACATATGTCCCGAAATTCACCTGTGCGGAAGCCCGAATATTTGCGATATTATGGCATTTTCAAGGCGGTTTTCCGAATTTGTGCTTTTAGATTAATCAATAAAAAACACGCTGTCAAATTATGAAATATGTACAATTAATGTAGCGCTTGGGTTTATTGCGTGAAAAACCCTTGAAAATAAGTTCAAAGCATGATATAATTAATATCATCTAAGGTTAATACCCACAAATTACTAGGAGGTTTTATCATGGTTTTAAGTAAATCCAAGAGAGCGCTCAGCTTCCTGCTGACGCTTGTAATGCTGCTGGCGCTGTCGTCAGTTTTCTGCTTCAAAAGCGCAGGTGCTGTCGCCGACGGCGAATGGACCTATGAAATAGAAGCAAACGGCGCAAACATCACCGGCTACATAGGCACAAGCACTTCAATCAGCGTACCCGCAAAGATCGGCAATCAGAAGGTTTACAAGGTATCCAGCCTCTGCAACAACAAGTTCAAGGAAAGCATCACATCCATCACTTTCGCAAACAGCATATCTGTTCTTGGCGACAGCGTGTGCAAGGGCTATTCCTCGCTTGAAAGAGTTTCCCTGCCCGAATACCTCACCACTATCGGCAAGGACGCATTCACAAGCTGCATTTCTCTCAAGGCGATTACAGTGCCAAACTCTGTAACAGAGATCGGCGACAACGCATTCAGCGGCTGCACCTCGCTTATCAGCGCCACACTCAATTGCAAAATGACCACCATTCCCATCAAGCTCTTTGCTAGCGACAAAAATCTGACAACCGTCACAATTCCCACATACACCACGGCAATCAACGACAACGCCTTTGACGGCTGCACATCCCTCAGCTCAATCAACATGCCCGGCACCGTAAAGACAATCGGTGCAAACGCATTCAGCCACTGCTCCAGCCTTTCGGCCGTCACTCTTCCCTCAGAGCTTAAAACCATCGGCGAGCTGGCATTCTACGGCTGCACATCTCTTCAGAGCATCTTCATTCCGAACAATGTAAGAACAATCAACGAGGAAGCATTCTCGGGCTGCACGTCGCTGCGCACCGCTTATATCAGCAAGTCCGTAGCGGTTCTGAAGTCCAATGTTTTCAACTCCTGCACCTCTCTTGAAAGCGTTATTTTCGGCGGCGAGAACAACAGCTTCAACCAGATCTCCAGCACCTCCCTTGCGGCAACGGTATATTATCCCGCAAATCAGGTTTCGTCATGGCAAAGCTTTTATGCTCCCAAAATCAAGTCCTATCAGGCGCCCACTACCGTAAGCATCACCGGAAACACCACGGTAGATATCGGCACAACGGTAGTGCTTAACATCAGCATAAACGGCGATTTCAAGGACGCTTATTATGTAACAAGCTCCAATCCCACGGTTGCCACCGTATCCTCTGACGGAAAGCTTGTCACCAGAACCACCGGCGTTACCACCATCACCGTAACAACCGTTACCGGCGTTTCCAAGTCCACGGAGATATCCGTAAAGCCCGCTGCCCCGACAGAGGTAAAGGCTGTATCCAAGACCGTCACCTCCGCCGATATCTCATGGAACGCCGCATATAACGTCACCGGCTACAATATCTACCGTTCCACCTCCAAAAGCGGAACCTACAAGAAGGTAGGCTCCACCACAAGCACTTCCTACACCGACAAGGGTCTGACAAAGGGCAAGACCTACTATTATAAGGTTGCTTCCTATGTAAACACCGACGGCAAGCAGGTTGTGTCCAACGACAGCAGCATTGTTTCCGTAAAGGCAGCCGCTCCCGCTCCTGCAACGATATCCGCAAGCAAGGCAAAGTCAGGCGCTGCAAAGATAACATGGGGCAAGTCCACGGGCGCTTCCGGCTATGAGGTGTACATGGCTACCTCCTCAAAAGGAAAGTACACCAAGATCACCACTGTTTCAAAGCCCACAACTCTTTCTTTCACAAAGACCGGTCTTACAAAGGGAAAGACCTACTACTTCAAGGTACGCACCTACACAACAGTAAACGGTCAGAAAATTTACAGCGACTACACCAAGACAGTAAAAGTAAAGGTCTGAGTATTAACGGCAAATACGCCGCATAAAAACAATCCCGTCTGCCAAGATTTCTTGTCACAGACGGGATTTTGTTATATGATTATTTCCTATTCTCCGACATTGACCTGCGTCTTAACGTCGTTTTTCTTCTCGCCGTTAAGCTTGACCGTGAGAAGAAACAGCACTGCGCAGCATGCAAAGACAAAGCCGAGGATATTTGTTCCGAGCGTACCCGAAGCGAGAATTGCCGAATATACCACAGGGCTGAACGTCTGCACAATGCTTCCCGCAACGCTGAGCACGGCAAGCCCCTGACTTACGCCCGCCTGCTTCACAACTGGCATATTCACATAATAGTCGCTTGTCGCGGGCGTTCCGAAGCCGTCGAAAAGACCGAGTATTGCAACGCATATCAAAACTATAACCAGCGGTGCGTTAATGTTGAGTATCAGAACAGACGCCGCTCCGAGAATAAGCGAAACGAATACGCAGGCAGTTTTGCCTATTCTTGCAGACAGAAGCTTTAAGAGCTGAGGGCCTACATAAATTCCTATAAGACCGTTTACAAGATAACCGTAAGAGGTTGTCACATCGGGAAGCGAAAGTGCGGTAACAAACCCGGGGAAGAACGCAACCACGAACATAAGTCCGAAGTTCATGGGTATCGCCACCAGAATGACGTATCTCAGGAACGAGGGACTGAACAGCAGCGACCATGCCCCGCCCTTTTGCTTTTTGATTGCTTTTTCGTCCTTGTCGGAGTTGTTCTTGATAAGCCGCCATGGTGTAAATAACAATATGATAAACAAGAACGCCAGAATAAATACGCCGGAAATCAGATACGATGTCTGAACGCTGACGGAGCTTGCTATTACTGCGCCAAGCGTTCCTCCGCAGGTAATTCCGCCCAGAAGTCCCGCATTCAGCGCCGCAAGGTTGTCCGTGGTGTTGCTTTCGCTGAGCGAGCCCTCGGATACAACCGTGTTCAGGGTATATTTAATTCCTGCGAAGCCGATACCGGACATAAATCTCAGCATAATAAGCTGTTCGGGCGAGTTTGCAAAAAAGCACATTGCATTGGACGCAACCGAAATAATCGTTGAAACGGCAAACACCAGCCTTAGGTTCAGCTTTTTGTATACGGGAAGCAGGAACAGCGAGCAGAGCATTGTCGCCAGCAATTCCGCCGTCATGGGAATAGACGAGAGAAAGGTGACGGAAAGTCCTAATATTGATTTGTTCCACTGTGTTATGAGAACGCTCGAAAATGGTATCCCGACATACATTCCGGTATATGCGATAAATGCACCCAGACGAACCGCCGGAGCAACGGATTTAGCCTGAATTTTCTCCGATTTGCGGTATTCTCCCGATATACGCTCAAACAGAATATCGGGCAGCTTCAGCAGCTCATATATCATAATCAGAACCACAATAAACGTTACCGCAAATACGAGCAGCATATCAAGCATTTTGTTGTCGATATATTCCTTGGAAATTTCCACGTTAATATGCATATCTGTATCTTCGCCTATCTGCATGGAAACATTGTACTCGCTGCTTCTTTCAAGCAAATCCGACGTATCCGCATACACGTTTACTATGCTGACGTTCCACAGCAGGGGCGAATCCTCAACCTTGTTCGCCAGATAATCGACAAGCCCGTTCATTTTTTCGTAAGGCACGCCCTTTTGGGAAAGGCCGTCTATAATCTCGCCTATGTAAGATGAAATTCCGGCTGCGCCCTCGAACATTACCTCCTTGTAACGCTTCTGATATTCGTTATATGCGATAAAGCACTGCACAAGAAGTCCTGCCATAATCAGCGCAACAGGCACAACGAACATAAATCTGTTCTGCTTCTGCTTGTGAGTATAGGCATTTACCTCATCCGCTTCATCGGTATTGTCCTCGGTAATCGAACGAGGCAGACAGAGAATATAAAGCATGAGAATAACAACCGTCGCCGCAATGCATATTGCGGTAACGACATTACTGCTGTTTTTCTGCGGAAGAAGCTCCGATTCGATATCGTCCAAGCTGTAAAACAGTACCATAGCGCCAATCTGCGCTTCCTCCCCGTCATAAATCGGCTGTATCATCAGCTCGAAATTGTTTGCGGAAACTATTCCGTAAGCAGACGTTTTTTCGGCAAAAGCGAGGTTTGAAACAACGGTGTCCTCTGCGAGCATGGCGTTGTATTCTTCGCGGCTGCCGCTGGTGCCGTAAGAAGTGTAGAGTATATTTCCGTTTACATCGGTTATGGCTGTATTGATGGGAATCTCGTCCGTGCTTATAAGCTCCAGCATATTGTTGAGAACCTTGTCCATTCCGTAAAAACGCTCTATCTGCTTGCCGTTTTTTACGGAATTCTCTATATCTTCGACAATCTGACGGGAAACCACGCCGTAATACTGCTGCTTGATGTCGCGGTAGCTCTCTGCGAAAACCGCATAAATCAGCCATGACACAAACGACATTGCCGCCGCAATAAATATTGCGAAAACAGCCAGTATCGAAATCTTCTTGCCTACTCTTTTCTGATTCATTTTCCTACCCCTCCGTTACTGCGTACAGATTATTTTCTCGCAGGCAATGAGCATTTCAAACGACGGCTTGAAATCTATCTTATCGGCTACATCGAGATTAAGAGTAAGAAACGGAGAGCTTATGTATTCCTGTTCAAGGTCGCCGGGATTTGCACCGTTAAACACAGAACCTATGATATTGGAAACAAAAGGCCCCGTTCCCTCTGCGTCGCGGGGGTCAACAATCAGAAGCGCCGCTCCTTCCTTGACATATGCGGAGCCTACCTGAACAAATACGGGAATATTTTTGTCAAAAAACACCTGCATCATCTGCTGTGCCTTCTCGACAGAGGTTATAACATTGGTGTTGAGTATATAAGCGTCCACCTTATCTGCGTTTATCATCTTATCATAAATCATCTCAAGCTGAGAATAATACAAATCCTCATCATCAAAGGAATCCTTGTCAAGCTGATATTCCGTGATGGTAAAGCCGTTTTTCTCCGCAACGCTCCGATAATCGGGAAGAGCGGCTACAATTTCGTCACCGTAAACGGAGCCGATATTACTGAACTCAAAGGTGTCATAGTAATACTGCATCTGTCTTGCATATGCGGACGAATCAACATGCGCCCAATAGTTGACGTTTCCGGAATTTTCGGCAGACTCGATAAGCCCCGAGCCTATCGGGTCGGATACGGCGTACATAAGCAGCGGAACGTCAAATCCGAATTTCTGAAGCATAACGGACGGCGACGTACCCATTGAAAGAATGGCGTCAATATCGTTGTCAACCTCGATATGCTGCTTTAGGCTTTCGTATATTTCTTCTTCGGAGCTTACCGATGTATAATAGTTTGCGGTTTTGTCAAACTCCATGTACTCGCTTTGCGCATTGTCGGCAAGCCAGTTTATCAGGGCCTGCGAATCGTCGTCCGTTTCAGGGTCAAACGGGAGCGAATCATAAGAAATCCACCCATCGTCCTTTAAGCTCTCTATGACATAATACAGCATTTTGAACGTTTCGTTGTAAGGGTCGATATCCACATACGCAAGCTTGAATTTACCGCCGCCCTCTTTTTTTATGGGAAGATAGGCTCTCGTGATACTGCTTTGCGCGTT
Source organism: uncultured Ruminococcus sp. (assembly GCA_964425035.1). Lineage (GTDB taxonomy): Bacteria > Bacillota > Clostridia > Oscillospirales > Ruminococcaceae > CAG-115. Next base: position 10,008 of record CAYRLM010000005.1, on the reverse strand, counting down.
TTCGTCGGGCTGATTTACCGCAACGGCCGCGTCCTCGCTTCCCGCGCTCCCGCCGCAACCGCACACGCAAATCATCATGGCAATTGCGCAAATCGCCGCCGCAGTTTTTCTTATAAACCGAAGCGGCGGGAATGTAATATGCGCTCCCCTGCCGAAACGATTTTTTGTAAAGAGTTTGTTTTTCATATCCGTTCCTTTCATCGATAAAGCCATAATATGTTTTTTTCCAAAGGTGTGAAGCAAGCTTTAATCATCATTTTCCGAGAACAAATGTTATTCGGCAGAACAAATCCGCAGCCTGCGCTCGCCTGTCCCTCGTATATCGGCGTGATAATCCGCATAAGTGCGCCGCCCACGCCTCTGCCTCTTGCCTTTTCGGATATTACCATAGAACCGATTTCTCCGTCCATATGTATAAGGACGTACCCGACCTTTTCTCCGTTCAGAATTGCTCCGAAGCCGGGATTTGACTTAATGCATTTATCTATGTAGCTCTTGTTTGCGAATTCTGCGCTTTTGTAGAGCGAAAGGATAAAATCCGTCCAGCCCGTATCTATGGGTATTATGCTGATTTCACTGTCAGCCGCCGCTCCGTCGTGAGAAAAATCTCCCGAAAAAATGTTGTACTGGATATACTCCTGCGCAGCAACGCCGCCGAATATCGCCTTTACCTCGCCGAGATAATCGGCGCTGTTTACATAAAACGTTTTCGGCTCCTCGTCAAGCGTTTCGGCAAGCCTTGAGAAATCTCCCGGTCTGTCAACCGAAAACAGATAATATTCGGTTTTCTTCTGGTGAAGCGCCACTGATTTCCCGACAGACTTGATTTCAGTATAATTGCCTGTTTCTATCGAATGAATAAGAAACGCATTTTTTTCGGGATTATCTTTCAGGATTGAAAGTGCTTCTTTTTCGGTTACACTCATACGCAATCTCCGTTTATTTATTATCCGACGCCTTTTTCCCGTTTAAGAATTTGTCGGCTATCCTTGCGGCAATATACAGCACTGCCGCAGCTGCCGCAAAAATCCCAATCAAAGCCGCCAGCGCCAGCGCAAAATGCAGCACCCGTCCGGTTGTATAGCTTTCCGACACCACAGCCGTAATTCTGTAATTTTTGTCATATATCAAGTTGTCTATGAACGGAACTCCTTTACGGCTCTCCAGAAGCCAGCTGTTGAGGTCATAGATTTTATTCAGCTCTGCGCCCTTTTCATGTACGGTGTCAAGGTCGTTCTGCAAAGTCATGTTGATTTTCGATACAGACTGCTGAATTATGCTTTCTATATCCAATTTCAGCTTGTACACGGATATAGCTGCGTCCGTGAACGCTGCGCCGCAAACAGAAATACCCATAACCGCAGCGGAGTGCCGAAGAATTTTTTCTTTTGTGCGGCACAGGTGTATCAGTGCGACTGCTCCCGCAAGAAAAGCCAGCGCTGCGATTACCGCCGCCTGTATCTCGTTTTCGGACTTATAATCCGACAACATATTTTCGACAACAGACGTATGTATGTTCAAAATCATATATCCGCAGACCACATCGTCTTTTCCGTAAATCGGCAGTGTCAGGAGATACCTGTCATATCGGCTCTCCGTCAGAACGGAATAGATTTTCTCGTCGGTGATGTTTTCGCCGCTGCATACAGAGGTTATGGGAGGTTCGTTATCGTCGCTCAGCGAATACAGCAAATCATAGCTGTCCGACAGAATATATGCGCCTGCCGTATAAGAGCTGCAGCGTCTGACGTCCGACAGAACAGACTGGATATTATAGAAATTCTCCAGACTTTTGCCGTTTTTCAGTCCGTATTCAATCTGCCTTGTATACTGCTGAGTTTCCACCGACAGATGTGTAAAAATTATATCGCTGTATATATCGCTCACAGTTTCCATTTTGGCATTATATAAACGCTGCGATGTAAAAATCAGCAGCAGACACATCAGCACCGCAAGCAGGAGCTTCAGCTTGTTCAAGTTTTTACATCTCCTTTCAGGCAGCTTGGCAAAACGCAGCGCCTCACATTCAACGATTATGCGGCGCTTTCAACCGCCGAACCGCAGGTTAATTTTGCGGTGCTGCCTCGGAATTACGGTATTGAAACCGTTGTGACAGTCGTTACCGAAACGGAAATCACTCCGCCGTAGCTGCAAATACATTTGCTGGAATTATTGAGCGCAGGCTTATTGCATAACAGCAGCGTAGGAGAACCGGGCGCCCACGGCGCCGCACATGCGGGAATGCACGGCATAGGCGTCAGCGCCCCCAATGCCGCCGCAGTAGCGGAAGCCACCGTGGGGTTTGCAAGGCTGCTGCACATTCCGAACGTCATGGGCAGCTTGGGTATATCCATTATGGTTGCAAGGGGCATATTCTGCCCCAATACCGTACTCTGAGAGGTTGCCATCAATGTAGCCGGAATTGTTCCGAACGTACACATACAGGTTGTACTCATTGCTGCAGGGTTTCCCATATTATTTCCTTTCCGAATTAAGACAATACCGCATGATTATTGTCGTGCGGCGAGTTTGGTGAGGTGCTTCCCTAAAGCGCAATTATCCCCACATCAGTAATTCCCGACGGATTAAGTCTTACCGTGCGGTAAGTCTGATTATCTCCCGTGTCGGCAAGAAGCGAAAGCTCTATAAGCCCCGTCTGTGGGTCGGGAGCATATCCCGACGGTATTACAGCAAAAAACCTGCCGTTTTCATCGCTTGTGTATCTCACCATAGGAATTAACTGCGCAGACCTTTTGTGGTCGTATTTAAGCGCTCCTCCAAGACTGTACAAATCGCCCTCGGCAGATTTCAGAATGACAAACTCGTTTTGCGCTTCGGATTTGTCGTCAATCCTGAAAAGCGACGGCAGGGATACCGAGCTGCCCGAAAACAGCTTTATTTTCTGGTTTCCCGCCTTTGCGTTATCCTCTGCGATTTTCAGCGCTGCTCCGTTGGCGGCAATATAGAACACCAGCTCCCTGCGGACATTGAATGCTCCGCTTATCGCCGGAGTATTGACGGCGGCAGGGTGCAGCTTTGACGGGTTCATCATCACATAAACGACGTCTGCGTCCTCTCGGAATTGTCTGCCGTAATCCACCGTAACCGCAATCCTCTCCGTCTGGAATTTATAGGATTTTATCCTGATTTCGTGACGTCCCTCTTCCAGTTCGGTAAGCACGAAATATCCGCCGGATTTATATGAATAGGGTATGCGTACGCCGTCAACCTCAAGAACAGCCTCCGAATTTAACAGAGGACGGTTTAGCCTGCTGTCGCCCAGTCTTAAAACACACGAAACACGTTTTATCATCTCTTGTTCTCTTTCTTGATTTTCGTGTCAAACTCTGCCGAAGTAACACGCGAAGCAATCTTTCTTATGCGGTTTGAAGCCATCATTATCTGCGAAATGTCAACGCCGAAGGACGGAACAATCGTTTTGGTCGAATTGTTCCATATACGGTTCATTTCCTCGGAATTAATCTTGACAATCTCCATAAGCACAGGCTCGCTCTGCTCCGCAAGAGAGCCCTGTATATACTGTGCGGGTATGAACGGATTATCTCTTATAAGCTGCATTGCCTTTCCGATAATTCTGTATCTGTCGGCGTGCTTCTGCATTGCCGACGCCTTTGAATGAGCGGACACAAGCGCATGAAGCTTCAGCTGCATGGGCGCATATCGCTCGATTTGCGGGTTGTTCGGGTCGGGGATATATCCTGCCCTTGTACCCGTGTCTTTACTTTCCTCAATGCCGTAAATCCATACGGTAAGGCGGAAATCCTCGGGCTCCTGCGGCTCGCAAAGACCTATATGTTCGGGCATTGCCACAGGCTCGGGTGACATCTCCCCTCTGAAAAGCTCCACAAGGGATTCGCCCGCTTCAAAAATTGCGGTATAATCAGTCATTTTTGTTTCCTTTCAAGACTGCTTCTTCATAAAAGCGCCATACGGAGAAAACACATCAACCTCGTATTCTCCCGCACGTTTGCCGTTTTTATAAAATATCAGCTCAGCAGTCGTAATGCCGTCCGAATAATCCGAGTTTTCTATAACGCATTTCCCGTCTGCGTCGGATTTTGCCGCAGCAGCGCCGTTATAGCTGATTGTGTAGCTGTAATAATCGCTTTCCTCTATGTCAAACGGCAGCTCTATCGGGCAAAATACCGTTTTCCCGTCGGAATACACCGTTTTCCACAAGCCTTCACCCGAAAGCTCGTTCGGGATAGCTTCGGAAAGGTCTGACAATGAACCGTCGGAAGCGCCCTCGTCCAGTATTGCGCCGCCAGTCGCCTTATCGAGGGCGATAAGCGCCTTGGAATATTCCGCTTTTGCGTATAAGGCTTCAAGATATGCCGCATTCTTGGAGGATTTTGCCGCTTCAAGCGCGTCTGACGAGGTTGTTCCGAGTTTCACGGCTTGTTCTGCCGTTTTAAGCGAAGCCGCAGCCGAAACATACTCTCTTAAAGCCGCTCCCAGCGTATAATAGCTCTGAACCGCCGTGTTGTATGCGTCCGTTATATCGGTATCATCTGTCCGAATTTCAAATCCTGCCGGGCGGCATATGGTATCGGGCTGTGTGCCGTCAGAGGTTTTCGTAAGCTCCCGTACGTCTAATTTCAGAATATCCGTGATATAATACGCACTCCCGAAATCAAAGTCGGATTTCAGCGTTTCACCCGTTATTTCCTCGATATTCTGCTTCATAACGCTTATATCGAAAAGTGCGGATTTTATGTCATAGTATATCTGCTCGATTTCTTTCTGTACGGCTTCGAGTGCGGAGCTGTCCGCCTCGCCCGTCAGAATAAGCCTCTCGTATTCCTCAGCCTGCGATTTCTTCCCGCTATATTCGGAAAGCTGCTCCGAAAGCTTTTTCAAGGCTATATCGTAGTCGATGAGCATTGTTTTAAGCGAACACGACTGCTCCAGAGAAGCGGAGCATATTTCTCCCACAAGCGAAAGCCTGTCGCCGTACAGCGTCAAAAAATCATCTGACGGCGCTTCCGCTTCATCTGCGCCCTGCTGCTCGGACGTTTGCGATATATCCGAGGACGGCTGCTTATCAGAAGCAGCGTTCGGGGAATAGTTTTTCTGCGCCTGAAGAACCTGTTCGTTTAATTCCTTGAGCGGCTGCGTGTATTCTTTCGACAAATACGCAGCGGTTGTCTTTACAGTATATGAATCTGCGGAATATACGGCAGGCGCCGCCGTCAGAGCAAGAGCCGCCGTTATTGCTGCAATACGCTTTTTAATTTCATCCACCGGCTTTCCTAGAACCCAAGGCTCTCAAAATCTTCAATATTCAGTCCCAAATCCTCAAACAAGCTCTTGATTTCCTCATCGGACAATATCGACTCTGCCGAATTACCGTCCGAGTCTGCTGCGGTCACATCAGAAATAATTTCAGCGCCTTTTTCCGCCGATTTGAGCAGGAGCGCTCCCGTTGAGGGGCTTGTCCAGTAATACACCGTGACGCCGCTGTACTCCGCCGCCCAGCAATCGGCGTCGGAAATCCTGTACCGCTCGGTTATCCACGAAGGAATTGTTTTGTTCACGCTTTTCACTTCAACCGCATTGGGAGCGTTTATATCATCTGCCGATTTTATGACAGTGTTTGCCGACAGGCTCAGCGAGCTTGCAATCTCCGTCACCTTCGCAGCGTCCGTTGATGTCGCAAAGCTGCATTTCATCGAAATCCCGTAATCGGAGCAGCTGAGATAAAAGCAGCTTTCCTCAACCTGCTGAACAAGATTATCGCCGAACATTTCCTTTACGGCGGCAACATCGGCGTCTGCGATTGTTCCGTAATCAAAATCATCGTCCGCAAAAGAGCCCGTGTACGAAAACGCTCCCAGCGCGTCCGTCATCGTTCCGCTTCCACTGAGCATAATGCCGCTGAAGCAGCCGTTATATTTGAACCCGTTTGTGTAGGTTCGCTCGGCAATTCCCGCAATTAATCCGTCTGAAAATGTTCCCGAAATAACGCTGCCGTCGCTTAGATACAGAGTGCCTGTTCCGCTGTACACACCGTTTTCAAACTCCCCCGAATAAACCTTTACGCCGTTTTCGTCATAAAGCGTGCCGCTGCCGGAATAGCTGCCCATCTCAAAGCCGCCGGAATATTGCTTTGCGCCCGACGGCAGATACAGCACTCCGCTGCCGTTGTATTGCCCGGAAATGAAGCTGCCGCTGTATTTCAGCGTGCCGCTTTCGTAATACTCCATTCCGCTACCTTGGAGCAGTCCGTCGGAAAACTGACCGCTGAACCGCACAGTGCCGTTTGTGTAAAGAATACGTCCGTCACCGCTGATATTTCCGTCGTCGAAATTGCCCTCGTAATATAAAACGCCGTCTTTGAGCAGCTTTCCCTTTCCGTTTATAATTCCTGCGGAGAATGTTCCGCTGTATGTATCGCCGTTTTGGTCGGTGTATTCGCCCTGACCCTCATACTTTCCTTTGGAAAAATCTCCTCGGTACATGACTGAGCCATCTTCATAGTACAATATTCCGCTGCCGTCATAGAGGTCGTCCGCATACTCTCCGACATAGTTTACGGTTCCGTCCTCGTAATACAGCTCGCCGTGCTCTACCGCCATTCCCTCGCTCAGCTTGCCCTCGAATTTCAGATTGTCATAGCCGCTGTCGTAATAAATGCAGACCCTGCCGCTGTATGAAGCAATATTTTCATCGTTTACGACGAAGTTCTTCACCCCGAACCATTTTGTAAACAGCGGAGCAAGCACGAAAATTATCAAAAGCGGAATGCCAACAATAACAATTGACGCAATAATGACCAGCGATTTTGCCACATAAATCGTACCCCAGTCAAAATAATCCTCGCGCTTTTCGGGCTTTGTTTTCAGAATTGCAGGGAGCTTCTTCGCCATTCCCGGAAGAGCGGCTGTCAGCTTTCCCGCATTGAAAAAGCGCGAAACCTTGTTGCCGAACACAATAAACGGACGGCAGACAAGATTTTTTATTACACGCAGCGCCAGTCTGAGGCTGCCCATTATTTTTTTTATCATAACGTCTGTCGTCCTTTCCTGCCGTTATTTTCCGTACACATTGTAGGTTGTCTGCTTGTTTTCCGACGTAAGATTATGCTCCGCAAGGTACATATAGTTTCTTGAAACTCCGTCGTCTGCGGCATATTTTACTATGTTCATGAACATATTTCTTGCATTCGCATAATCCGCTTTCTCAAACAGGCTCACGCCAAGCTCAAAACGGGTCATGAACTGCTCCTTGAGCTTTATGAGAGAATACGGATCGCTGTCGAACAAATCATACAGCTTATGAACCGCTCCGTCAGATGTCACAAACCGCCCTATGCAGCGGCTGCGGTATTTCCCGCTCGGCAGAGCCGAAAACGCCGCTTCGGTTGCGGCAATGTAAAGTCCGCTGCCCGAGCAGATTTTTTCTATCTCCTCCGATTCGTTTATCACCGCAGACACGGCGGTAGGTTCCATTCTCTTTTCGTCGCCGATAAATCCGAGGAGAACATCGTCCTTTCCGATTACAATTCTCACATCTGCCGTGCGCTTCCCCTTGACCCGCTGGATTTCGTTGAACGAACCCACCATTTCACGGATTTTTATCGCTGCCTGAAGCGCATTTTCAGCCGTTTCGGGGAAAATCGCATTAAATCCGTTAAAGACAAAATTGTACGCCGTACCGCCGTCCTGCCCTATAACGGGAGTAATCAGCTCAAACACGGAATTTATGCTCTCAAAGATATCCTCGGACTCCATGCTTGTGAGGTTCTGCGAGAACTCGAACCGAAGATACATGGTTGTCATGCTTTTCTTTGTATGGAGCGATTTGCTGACATTCTCTATCTGAGTTTCGCCCAAATTTTTCAGAAAGCTCAGCGGAACGAAGCGATAGTAAGAGTTGTTCAGCCTTTCAAGGCTGGTTGTTTTATCGACAATGTGCTCGGCCAGCGCATTTACCGAGGACGAAAGCGCCTCAACCTCGTCGCCGGTACGGATATTTGCCCTTGAACCGTAATCTCCGCGCGCGATTTTGTCAACCGAACGTTTGAGCTTTCTTACTGCGCCTGCGGTGATGTTCTCGATTATCATAAAGAATATGACAATCACAATTCCGCCGATTACAAGAAACATATTGACCGTAAGCCTGATATTCTCAACCGCAGAAGATAAGCCGCTTATTCTTGCCGCAACCGCTATGTACGCATCGCCGCCGTATGCTTCAAGCTCGATTTTCCTTATCAGGCAAAGCCGCTCTCCTTCCTTGCTGCGGCTTATTATGAATACGTCGTCCGTCTGCGCGCCACGGACAGCCTCGTCAAAATCAAATCCGTAAAACAGCCGCCCCACGGGATATCCCTCGGGATAAAGGTCGCCGGAAGCGAGTATTCTGTATCCGTCGGACGTTTCCGTAAACAGGTTGATTTCCGGCAGCTCGTCGTCGCCTTGAAATTCATTGTCGGGATTTGCCGCGGCAGCGTTTCCGTAATCGGTTAAGAAATCACGATACGGTGAAGCGGATTCGCTGTTCTCAGCCGCACCTTCCATTGCCCTGACAAAAGAATTTGCAATAAGCTGAACCTCATTTCGGTAATCCGATGTGACTATATTTTCGACCTGCGGAATAACCACGAAATACGACAGGCTGTAAAGTCCCACAAAAATCAGCATTGCAATAAGCAGCGACTGTCTGAGAAGTATCGACAGACGCATTTTCAAAATGCTGCAATAAAAATCCCATGTAAGCACCGTCAGGAACAAAACCGCCAGAACAGTTGCCGCCCCCGCAAGCACAATGTTTATCACTGCGCCCTTGTCAACGCTGTCGGTATAAATTTCTGACATCACCGAAAAGCTGCCGAGATACAACGCGTCCGACGTTCCGCACCTTACTCCCAGAATATTTCCCGTTATTCCGACCGCAACATCGTCCATATCCGCAACAGTCAGTCCGTTCTCGGCGTTTATTATTTTTCCGCTTGTTATGACCGAGGACACGGAATAATCGGAGGATATGACATAAACCGTACCCGACGCACTGTCAAGCGTATAATAAAGGTCTATTCCGTTCCAAAAGCGGTCAAACACCTCTGAGGGTTGATTTCTTAACGTTATTTTTCCCGATGACGAATATACGGCTGCTCCGTCCTCTCTCCCCACAATAATATCGCCCGTAGAAGCGGTAATCCAACCGTATATCCGCTCATTGCCCACATCGTATTCCTTTATCTTTGAAGCAGGCTCGGAGTTGTTTTTGGGAGAAGTGAACACCTCTGCTTTTCCGTCTGTCAGTATCGAAAAGAAAACACTGTTGTCGTCCTCGCTCATGGAGGAAATTATATTGGTATCGCCGCCCGAATACACCGAAACATTCCTGCCGAAAATCTCGTCCGCATAGCTTCCGTCCTCGTGGAATTGGTGTACGGAGGCTCTTTTGACAAAAAGAGTGCTTTCGTCATACTCGTATGAGGTGACAAATATATTCTTGTCATGCTCGACGTATATTTCGCCGATATAAAAGCTGCTGCCGAAAATGTCCGGGTCGAGCTTTTTCTCAAAAAGACGTTTTCCCGATGAATCCACCGAGCAAAGCGACTTTACCCCATCTGCGTCCTTTATATAATAAATATCTCCCGCACGGTCAAGAGCATAGGCGTAGTTTATACTGCCGTTATCGGAATCCGCAATGCCAAGTCCGTAAAAGGAAGTGCTGAGAAGCACAGACGCACCGGCTGTTATATAAACCAGAAGTATTATAATGAAGCTGATTACTTTTTTTATCATTCAGACTAACCTCCGGATAATTTACTTACAATGCGAACGGCTGCGCCGTTATAGACCGTCGAAAAAGCCCCGTTGGGGAGCTTTTAGCCGAAACTTGGTTGTGCGGCATCCATGCCGCACTTTTGGTTTCGGCTTCGCAACATCGTGTTGCCCGCCGAAACATCCCAGCCGCGTGCGTAAGGCATAAGGCGTTAGCCGTTGCCAGTACACTTGCTGGGATAGCAGTGTT
>CAYRLM010000004.1:0-28138 GCA_964425035.1 uncultured Ruminococcus sp. | reverse complement strand
CTCCAGAGTGATGGTATACTCATACTGTGCAATCGAACTGGTAAGCTTCTTGGCGTCATATGCAAGGACGTTAATATAATAGGTCTTGGTATCGCCCTCAATGCCCGCAAGCGGAATGCCGTTCTTATACTTTTGGTTTGCGTTTCCGCCGACAGGGAGATTTTGGCTGCTCTTGCTTTCGTTTACCGTGTAATAAATGTCGCCTTCCTGCGCCGTAAAATAAACCGTAATATTATGGTCATATTCGCCCTCAGGGGTATCGTCCCTCGGTTCGGGCGGCTGAAGCTGGTCTGCGGCATCTATCTTTATCGTGCAGTAAACATTGAACGTTGCCGAAGGATTATCTACATATGCGCTGTATGAAGTCAAGGAAACCGTACCGGTAATGGTAAATTCCTGCCCGTTGATGTCGTTTTCGTTAAACGTTCCCGTTTCATAAACGAAGTTTCCTGCCGAATTGACCCATGTTATCGTAACATTGTTAACAGGATTTCCGCGGTGAGCCTGCGTACCTGTAAGTACCGTGGCATACTTCGGGAGAGAATTGAGGATAGTGTTTTTGTTGGTATATACGGGAAATTCCATCGTTGTGCGGTTAGATGTGCCGTCCGTGGTGGCTGAAACGGGATAAACCGCCTGTTCCGCACTCGGAAGCCCGGTTTTGTCATCAAAATTTACCGTTGCAACTATGTACTGACCATCAATGGTTGCCGCAACATTGACGGGAGTTGCACCGCTTTTTTTGGTATAATAAGTAACGTTAACACTGGATCCTGCTGCGTAACCGTTTGCAGCACGGAACTTTATTTTGACATAGTATTTGGAGTCATAATCGGCTTCGCCGGAAACCTGTGTTCCGTTATCCAGATACCACTCGACAACCGTCGAAGATGTATCGAGCTGATCTTCATCGGTGACCTTAATCGCTGAAGAACCCCAGAACGGCTGCGCAGCCACAGGTGCTTCAAGCATATTATCTTTCTTAATGGTAATCTGGGTTATGGGGATATCCGATGTTCCTGCCGCATACGCCGCACCGATCGCATCGAAAATGCCGCCCAGCGCCGCCGGGTCTGTCAGTGTGAACATTAAAGCCAATGCCGTGAAAAACGCCGCTATCCTCTTTTTGATATTCATACCGATACCTCCGCACATACGATAGTATATACTGTTATTATAACTCATTTGCTGATATAAGTCAATAGAAAAAGGAAAATTTTGCCTAAGCCGACCGAAAAAATTCCGATCCCACTTATTTATTATTATCGGCAGGAAATCCAAAAAAATGAACGTTTTCGGGAAATTTTTTCACTCGGCGGACACGGTAAACGTCACCTCGTCCTCGGCAAAATGCGCAGCCATTCCCCGCTTTGCAAAATAGTCGCAAATGAACTGTCGCAGACCGTCGTTTTTCTCGTCAAGATTGAAATACTGACCTCCGCAGCCGTCATGAAAATGAACGTGGTCGGGATATCGCTCGGCGCATGCCGCTTTAAGCTCCAGTACCTCGCCGTAATCGAAAATGCGCTTCATCTGATGTCCTCCTTAAGTTCGCCGCAGGCGCTGAGATACCTGCGCACCTCGGTGATGTATACGTCTGCGATATCGCTGAGAATGCTGTGCTTCTTCACGACATAGCCTATCTGCATTGTGGTATTTCGGTTGTTCTCGTCCTCGCAAAACGGCACTGCACGGTACTCGCTGCCGTTCAGCTCCTCGCAGATTATTCCGGAGCAGAGCGTGTAGCCGTTCAGCCCCACCATAAGGTTCAGCTGCGTGGCACGGTCGGTGCTGCGTATCATGCGGGGGTAATCGTTGTCGGTCAGTATCTCCTCCGCCAGAAATCCCGAAGCGCCCTCACCCTGCTCAAACACCAGACAGGGGTAATCCGCAAGCTGCGCCAATCCTATCGACTTCTCGCCGGCAAGAGGGTGGTTCTTCCACAGGTAAACATATGCGCTGCAATCTATCAGCGGCACAAATTCCAGCTCAAGGTCATGCAGTATTTTGGCGATTATCCTGCGGTTATAGTCGCACTGGTATATTATGCCCACCTCGCTGCGAAAGCCGCCGACGTCTTTAAGCACATCCATTGTGCGTGTTTCCCGTATGGCAAAGTCGAAATTAAGCGTTCCGAAGTTCTTCACCATCTCAACGAACGCCTTTACCGCAAAGGAATAATGCTGTGTGGAAACCCCAAACCGCCGCTTTGCGCCGCCGCTCTCGCCGTATTTCTGATGGAGCAGCTCGTACTGCTGATACACCTGCCGCGCGTTCATCAGGAAGTCCGAACCCTCTGCGGTGACGGACACTCCCCTGCTGCTGCGCACGAAAATCTGTATTCCTATCTCCTTTTCAAGCTCCCTCACCGAGCTTGTCAGCGACGGCTGGGATATAAACAGCCGCTCTGCCGCACGGTTCATCGAGCCTTCCTCGGCAATGGTGAGAACGTATTTCATCTGCTGTAATGTCATGAGCTTTCCTCTCGGTGCAATGTGCATTTATTATAGTATATTTATTATACTACATACAGGCGCATAATGTCAACCGTTTTTATATGAAAATATATAGCACAGCCAAAATCCGTATAATTTCACACAATTACTGCTGTAATACAATAAAACATTAAATTCATAAAAAACACTTGCATTTAATCTTCAAATGTGGTATAATATTGACAATGTATGTGCCGTTATGTAAAAATTCAGCATTATAAGGCTACATAGCTAAAAATCCCGAATGTCATTATCTCCGGTGCATGCCGGATCTATACATACGAGGTGACTTAATGAAAGCAGATCTGCATTGCCACACGACCATTTCTGACGGCTCGCTCGGTATTTCCGATATTATCCGTCAGGCGGACAGGAACGATGTCCGCTGTCTTGCGATAACCGACCATGACAGCCTTGCTTCTCTTTCCCGCTCGGCGGTACTCGGAAAAAGGTATAACGTAAACGTTATACCCGCCGTGGAGTTCTCGGCATTTGACGGGGAACGCAGGAGAAAGGCGCATATCCTTTGCTACATGCCGGCTAAGCCCGACAGACTGGAGGGTCTGTGTCTGCGTACCTCCACAGGAAGAATGGAACTTGGAAAGCGCATGGCGGTCAAGGTGCTGGACAAATACCCCATCACGCTGGAAAGTATTCTGCGCTATTCCGCAGGCAGCAAGGCTATCTACAAATGCCACATAATGCATGCGCTCATGGATTACGGCTACACCACGGAGCTTTACGGCGACGTGTACGATTCGATATTTGACGCAAAAAACGGAATATGCTCGGAGGAGGTTGCGTCGGAAGCGGATTTCTACCCCGACGTGAAATTCGTCACCACGCTCATCAAAGCCAGCGGCGGTATCTCTGTAATGGCGCACCCGAAAGTATACGACAGCTTCGACCTGCTGGAGGAGCTTGCGGAGGAGGGGAACATTGACGGTGTTGAAATATGGCACCAGAGCGCAGGAGAAGCAGACCGCAAGCGGCTGACGGAAATTGCCGAGGCTCATCGGCTTATCACCACCGGCGGCTCGGATTTCCACGGGTTCTATAACCATTATGCGATACAGATCGGCTCGAACACCACCCCGGAGGAATCGCTCAACAAAATATTGAACCATAAAGGCAAAGCCTGAATATACAAACATATTAAAGAAGGACAAAGAAATGGACATCAAAGAAAAAGCACTCCAAAAGCACTACGAATGGGGCGGAAAGCTTGAGGTCATCTCCCGTGCACCGATAGAAACACGGGAGGATCTTTCGCTCGCCTACACCCCCGGCGTGGCGCAGCCCTGCCTCGAGATCGCCAGAGATCCCGAGCTTTCCTACAAGCTGACCCGCCGCAGCAACCTTGTGGCAGTCATCACAGACGGCACTGCCGTTCTCGGTCTGGGCGACATCGGCGGACTTGCCGGAATGCCCGTAATGGAGGGCAAATGCTGCCTGTTCAAGGAATTCGGCGGCGTGGACGCATTCCCTCTGTGCGTAAAGAGCAAAGACCCGGACGAAATCGTGCGCACAATCGAGCTTATCTCAGACAGCTTCGGCGGCATAAATCTGGAGGATATCTCCGCTCCGAGATGCTTTGAAATAGAAGCGAAGCTCAAGGAAAGACTGGATATCCCGGTATTCCACGACGATCAGCACGGCACGGCGATAGTTGTCGGCGCCGCAATGATAAACGCCGTAAAGCTTGCCGGAAAGAAGCTTTCCGACATAACCGCCGTCATAAACGGCGCAGGCTCGGCAGGCATTGCAATCGGAAAGTTCCTGCTGAAGCTTGGCGTAGGCGACCTCATAATGGTAGACCTGTGCGGCATTATCAACCGTGACGAGCAGTACGCAAATCCTGCCCATGCGGAAATGGCGAAGCTCACCAACAAGCGCAATATCAAGGGCAGCCTTGCCGACGCCCTCAGGGGTGCCGACGCTTTTGTGGGAGTTTCAAAGCCAAATCTCGTAACTCCCGAAATGATAGGTTCAATGGCGGAAAAGCCTATACTCTTCCCGATGGCTAATCCCGAACCGGAGATAACCTACGACCTCGCAAAGCAGAGCGGAGCTTACATAGTCGGCACGGGAAGAAGCGACTATCCCAACCAGATAAACAACGTTCTGGTTTTCCCCGGCATATTCAAGGGCGCTCTCAGGGTTCGAGCGAAGGCTATCACGGAGGAAATGAAGCTGGCTGCCGCCTATGCCATCGCCGGACTTGTTACCGACGACAAGCTTTCCGTTGACTGCATTATCCCCAGCGCACTGGACAAATCCGTTGCAGACGCCGTTGCGGACGCAGTTGCGGAAGAATGGCTCAAAAGCGTAAAGTAAAGGCGGTGTAAAACATGACTTATGAATACAATCCCAAAGGCGTATGTTCCCGTAAAATGATTTTTGACATCGAGGACGGCGTTATAAAGTCCCTCGAAGTAATAGGAGGCTGCAACGGCAACCTAAAGGGCATTTCCTCGCTGGTAAACGGCATGAAGCTCCAGGACGTAATAAATCGTCTTGAGGGAATAACCTGCGGCAGCAAGCCCACCTCCTGCCCGGCACAGATTGCAGAGGCGCTGAAAAAGTACCTTGCGGAAAAGTGAACGGAGTAATCAATGAAAATACCTGAACTGTTCAAGAACGGACGCACCGTGTTTTCCTTTGAGGTATTCCCGCCGAAAAAGGACAACGATGTTTCCGTTATCTATGACACTCTGGAGCAGCTGGGTGATCTTCACCCGGATTTCATCAGCGTGACCTACGGCGCAGGAGGTTCCGCCGCAGGTGCGTCCACAATCGATCTCGTAAAAAGAATAAAGGCGCATTGCCATACCGAGTCTATCGCTCACCTCACCTGCGTCAACTCCACGCATGCGGATATTGACGAAAAGATAAAGGAGCTGGAGGCAAACGGCATTGAAAACATACTCGCACTGCGAGGCGATATCAACCCGAACATTCCGCCCAAGCATGAATTTCTCCATGCAAGCGACCTCATAGAATACATGAAGCCGAGATCCAACCTCTCATTTTCGGGCGGCTGCTACCCTGAGGTACACCCCGAATCCGCAAATATTGTCGATGATATAAAAAATCTGAAGAAAAAGGTAGACGCAGGCGCTTCTCACCTTATTTCACAGCTTTTCTTCGACAACTCGTCGTTCATGCAGTTCCTTGAAAAAGCAAGAATAGCAGGAATAAACGTGCCTATCGAGGCGGGAATAATGCCATGCACCAACGCCAAATCCGTTCAGCGCATGGTGTCGATGTGCGGAGCAAGCCTTCCGCTGAAATTCACCAAGATGATAAACCGCTACGGTGATGACCCTGAAGCAATGCGTGACGCAGGAATTGCTTACGCCGTTGACCAGATAGTCGACCTTGTGGCTCAGGGTGTGGACGGAATTCACCTATACACCATGAATAATCCATACGTTGCAAGAAAAATCAGTGAAAGCATAGAAAAGGTGATACGCCGTGAAAAGTGAAATAAATCATATCAACCGTGCGGAAGCATTACGCTACATGGGCTATACCGAGGAGCCTGACTCCCGTATCAGCGCAGCGATTGACGAATGCGAACGGGAACTGCTGAAGGAGGCACGTCCCCAGTATGTATGGCGCGTATTCAACCTGGTTCGCAGCGGACGTGTGCTTTCCCTCGCAGACTGCGACTTTATCCTCGAGGGAAAAGACATTGCGGAGCATCTGCGGGGCTGCGACAAGGCAGCGGTATTATGCTCCACGCTGTCATCGGACACCGACAGATACCTGAAGAAGCTGGACGTTTCCGACTCGATGAAGGCGCTTATTACCGACGCACTCGCAAACGCAATGATTGAACAGGTCAACGAGGAGGCACGGCAGGATATTTTGGTCAACATGCCGGGATACAGCACTACATGGTGCTATGGCGCAGGCTACGGCGATTTCTCCATCGAATGTGCGCCTATGCTGATAGCTTCCGTTGACGCAGTACGCAAGATCGGGGTCTGCTGCACTGCCACGCATATGCTGACGCCAAGAAAAACCATTATAGGTGTTGTTGGGCTTTTCCGCGGAGAGCTTGACAAAAAACGCCGCAGCTGCGAGGACTGCAACGCAAAGGATACCTGTAAATTCCGCGCGTACGGTACCAGATGCTGAAGTCCTTTTGGCAAACCTGTATTGAATGACATAATTATCTCCCTATTTTTTACAAATCTCGCCCAAAAACTATTGACAAAAAATGCTAATGGTGATACAATATAGGTAAGGATATTAAAGCACACAATGCTTAAAGAATGTAGAGGAGGTAATATTATGCCACCAAAACCGAAATTCACCAGAGAAGAAATAGTGAATTCAGCTCTTGATTTGGTCAGCAAAAAGGGCATCGATTATCTTACTACCAGAAACCTCGGAGAATGGATGGGCAGTTCCGCAAGACCTATTTTCACCGTGTTCAACAGCATGGATGAGGTCGTAAAGCTGGTAATTGAGGCTGCTAAAAAGCGCTTCAACGATTATATCCACGAGATACTCGATTATACCCCTGCGTTCAAGGAAGCGGGGATACGCATGGTTCGCTTCGCAATAAACGAGCCCAAGCTTTTCCAGCTGGTATTCATGACCGAGAGCAAGGACGCCGACACTCAGCCGGGTTCTTTCTTCGGCTGTCTGGGCGAATACGAGGAGCTTTGCATAACGGTCATCAGGCGCGACTACGACCTGAATTTGGAGGAAGCCAGGGTATTGTTCCAGCATATGTGGACATATACCTACGGGATCAGCGCACTTTGTGCGACAAAGATGTGCATGTTCCCCGAAAAAGAGATAGCAAACCGCATAGGGACAGAATTCCTTGCGATAACCTCTCTCATTAAAAGCGGAAACATGTATACAACTACCCCGCCGCCCGTCCCCGGACAAGCCAAGGAAAAACTCAAAACCAACGAAATTCTGGAAAATCTCAAAAGCACATAAAAAATGTCCCCGTAGCTTTAAGCTATGGGGATTATTTTATTATAGATTAAAATTCCTCGCACAATTATACACTTGCGGTCATGGAGCAATGTCATGCCCGAAAACATGAATTACGCCGTCGGCAGCCGAGTAAAGTATGCCGTGTCCACCGAATAACGGTTCTCCGCCCCGGCTTAACGCTATATAATCTGCCAGCACCATTGCCAGCCACAGCATATACAATACGGAAAGCGCCAACACTGCGACCGCTATCGCACGTTTTGCGCGGGGCATGGACGGAACACCGCCCGACCGTCGACCGAGTACCTTATCAATCAGCTTAACAAGCCCCCGGAACACCAACTGCTCTGCCGGGATAAGCACGGCAATACACAGCCACTCGCTGAGTTCCAGCGGAACGATATAAAACAGCGAGCTTAACAGCCAACAAGCGCCGCAGAATACCGCAGGCACTGCGATAAGCAATGCAATATGCCATTTGCGGAACGGTCTGCACACCCGGAACAGCACACCGTAAAGCACCCCGGCGGTAAGATACACTGCCATCACCGAAAGCCGCTCCTGCGGAATGTCGAAGATGTTCTGTAAAATCAGCAGAACGCCTATCACAAGCGCCACGGTTATTCCACCCGGCAGCGCCTTTTTCAGCACGTTGGCGATGAAGCTTCCCTCTACCCTGTCCTTGTTGGGCTCAAGCGCCAGCAGGAATGACGGCGCTCCGATAAACAGTGCGCTTATCAGGGTAAGCTGTATGGGTTGGAACGGATATGCCGAGGAGGAAAACAGAAATATCACCGACAGCAGGAACGAGAATATTGTTTTAACAAGGAACAATGCCGCCGAACGCCGGATATTATTGATACAGCGCCTGCCCTCCTCCACCGCAGACGGCATGGACGAAAAATCGCTGTCAAGAAGCACAAGCTGTGACACGCAGCGTGCTGCGTCGCTGCCGGACTGCACGGCAACCGAGCAATCCGCTTCACGCAGGGCAAGAACGTCGTTTACGCCGTCGCCGGTCATTGCCACCTTATGTCCTGCGGACTTCAGCGCTTTCACAATGGCAAGCTTCCGTGCGGGGGTCACTCTGCCGAATACGGTGTACCTTGCAGCCGCCTCCTCTATTTCATCGTCGGAAAGCTTTGATACGTCTGCGTAATTCTCGGCGCCCTCAAGTCCCGCTTTTGCCGCCACGTTGGAAACCGTAACCGGGTCGTCGCCCGATATAACCCTGATATCTACCCCCTGCTCACGGAAATATGTCAGAGTGGACGGAGCGCTTTCACGGATTTCATCGGAAAGCACCACCAGCGCCTTTGGCGTCAATCTGTCGGGCAGCGCCTTGTCGGGCAGTTCTTCATCGCTTTGGGCAAGCAGCAGCACCCTCATTCCCTTTGAAGAGAATTCCTCGCACCTGCCGCTTATCAATGCATATTCGTCGGCGCTCAGCACAAAGCTCGGAGCGCCCAGCACCAGCGTTCCCAAGTCCTCAAACCGTGCTGCGCTCCACTTTCTCGCCGAGGAAAACGGCTCGGTTTTTATACAGCGGAATTCACCGCCCGAATATTGACTTTTCAGAGCTGCCATAGTTTGGTTTTCCGCTCCCAGAGCGCCGGACAATGCGGAAAGCGCAGGTTCGGGGTCGAAGCTTTCGTCCAGCCTTATCACCTCGCTCACCCGCATGTTTCCCGTAGTTATGGTCCCGGTCTTGTCAAGGCAGAGAACGTCAACCCGTGCAAGGCTCTCCACGCAGTACAAATCCTGACAGAGTGTGTGCCGCCGCGCCAGCCTTATCGAGCTTACCGCCAGAGCTATGCTCGTCAGCAGCACAAGCCCCTCGGGTATCATTCCGATAACCGCCGCCGCAGTGCTTGTCACGCTGTATTGCAGCCCCTGCCCCGCAACGAACAGAGCCTTTGAAAACAGCACCAGTGCAAACGGCAGAATACATACGGATATTGCGGAAATAATCCTGTTTATAGCGTCCATCATTTCCGAACGGCGTTTTTTTGATTTCTTTGCTCCTGCGGCAATTTTGTTTGCATAGGCGTCTGCGCCAACCGCCGCAGCCTCTGCCCTGCCGCTGCCAGTCACCACAAAGCTTCCGGAATACAGAAAGTCGCCGGGGCGCTTTAATACCGTGTCGCTCTCGCCGGTCAGCAGACTTTCGTCCACCTCAAGCTCGCCGCTCGCAAGAAAGCCGTCCGCACAAAGCTGCCGCCCCGAGGAAAGAAGCATAATATCCCCCGAAACAATATCCGCAACGGGAAGCACCTGTTCCTCTCCGTCCCTCAGTACATGCGCCTGCGGCGCAGATATGACCGAAAGGCGGTCGATAATCCGCTTGGAGCGTATCTCCTGTATTATTCCTATGGCGATATTGCAGATAATTACCCCCATGAAAAGCATATTGCGATATGCCCCCACAAGGAATACCAGCACCGCAATAATAACGTTTATCAGGTTGAACAGCGTGAATATATTATCGGCAAAAATACGTCCGACGCTTTTGGACTTCACCGCCGCTTCCCCACTGCGGGAGTGCGCTTTCCTTTCAGCCGCCTGTTCGCTTGTAAGCCCTGTGTTTACGTCTGTCATGCTTACGCCCCTTTCCCCGATACGGTAATTTCGCCATATAGCATAGTATATATTATTATAGTATAGTATATCCCTTTAAGCATGTTTTGTCAAGCATTCGGAAATTTTTGCAAAAAAGTGCCATGCGTGTTTCTACGCATGGCAAAGAATAAAACGGAAAAGACTGTCAATTACCTGCGAGAGCTGCGCCCAGAGCCTTGCATTCGGCAAGGGCGGCGTCATCGGGGGCTTCGTTCACGATAAGTCCCTTGTCATTGACAAGCACTGCGCCGCTCTTTCTGACTCGCTCTTCCCACTGGCGCATCCACTCGCCGTCGCCCCAGCCATAAGAGCCGAACAAAGCCACTCTCTTGCCGGAGAGCTTGCTTTCTATTCCCTCAAAGAACGGCTCGAACTCGCTCTCCTCAAGGTTCTCCGCACCCATCGCGGGGCAACCGAGCGCCAGTGCGTCGTAATCCGCCGCTTCCCCGGAAAATGCGGAAACGCCGAACAGCTCTGCGCCTGCGCCCTGTGCAACGGCTTCCGCCATTGCTTCCGTGTTTCCCGTTCCGCTCCAGTAAATAACCGCAATCTTCATAAATAAATCCTCCTTTATGATATCCTCAGAGCCCGGTATATATCCTCGCCCTGTTCAAGCCTTCTGCACAGATATTCTCTGCATTTGTCATATGTTGCAAATTTCTTTTTTGCGCTCTCAACGCATCCGTATACCTTCCAGCAGCCGCAAAGCTTGTAATTGCAGCCGCCGTTCTCCACAAAGCCCCGAACGTCCTCGATGGGATAGTCCAGAAAAACGCCTATCTCGTGCGGAAAATCATCGCATGCGGTGCGCTCGGAAAGCCGCTCAAGGCACTGCTCCAAAGACATAGCGTCCGTGTAGCCGTACTCGCTCAAAAGCTCCCTTGCCTCTGCTCCGGCGAGCCTTTCCGCCAGCTTTTTCTCGCTGTAAACAAGTATCAGCGAGCGGTCACGGCAGGTACATTCCTCACGAAGCACTTTGATTTTCAGCCCCTTTGCCGCCGCCCTGCGGTTAAATCTCCGTGTATTTCCGCCGATATCAAACTCGCTGTGCGACAGCGTCAGCAGACTGGCGCACTTTATTCCGAGCAATGACGGCGCTGTGTGAATGGCAAGCTTCTTTTCAAAGCGTCTGCACTCTTCCGATGACATAGTTTTCTCCTATCCTTGTCGGTATCGTTTGATAAGGTTTACAATTAGCTTTAGCTAACTCATAGCCGAAAAACATGGCGGAATTAATCCGCCGCTGCGTTAGTGTTCTCTAACTTGCATATATATGATACCATATCTCCGGCGATTTGTCAAGGGGCAGGGGTAATTTTTTCTCGGAAAATTTTGCGTTGTCTAGAGTTATGCCCAATTCCGGCTTGCGGTACATCTTCATAAGCTCCGCAGCGAGTTCGCTCTCGTGGATTTTGCGGTGGAAGCGTATGCCGCCATGACAGCAAAGTCGTTTGCTTTATGTTTCTTGCGCAGTTCGGGCGGCATAGTGTTTTATCGTACCATTAATTAAATGAAATTCAAATCAGCATTTGTTAATTCGCGCCAAATATTGGCACAACAAATATGCCCCTTTATTTGTTTAAGTGTACAAGATTTCATACGCATTATTAACATTTGGTCGAATTCATATTATACTTTCGGTAAGCCGGAACAGACTTTATGCGGTTTCCCCTTGTAATATCCGGGATTATGTCTGCGGGTAACTGAATATGGCTTAAAATTGCCGTTCATGTACTTTGCTCAGGCTTATTCTCCGGCTTTGAGCAGTTCATGCATCATTCAATAGTCCGGAATTCTGCCTTTCGTGGTAAATCTCAGCTATTTTCTTAAGTCTTTCTGCTTTTTTCGATGATATACGGACAAAACTCTTACATTTACAGTTGATGAGAACCTTGAGCTTGAAAGAGATTTGGACCAGACAATCATAGTGAATGTGCAAAACCACTCACAGGAGAACATCTCTTTCCGCCTTGAAACTACAAAACAGTATGAAGACCTCCCTGCGGATTTTATCGGAAACGGTTCTGTCTTTAAAGACACGATTGTTTTTGCCGAATCGGAGGTTGATGTACAACCGAAGGTATTTGCTCAGATTGCAGAAAACACGGAGTATACAATACCGTTCAAGGCGGTTTCCGATGAAAAGGTTATCGGAGAGGGCTCTGTAAGCTTTTCGGCGGACGCTGTCGATATGTCGGCAGGAAGCATTGAGCACATGGGAACAGACGTGTCTACGCTTACAAAGACTTATCTGATTATCAATGACGGCGATAAGTTCACCAACCTTGTGTCCGATGTCGCAAGCGAGGACTGTGCATTCTATTCTCAGCCGGCTGTTGTCTGCCATGCAAAACGCAAAAAATTGACAAGCAAAATACCAAAAAACAGCCGCCGGTTTTAGATTTAAGGCGGCTGTTTAATATTGCTGAAACGGCATTATAATGCCAATTACCCTTTGAAGCAATCTTAAATACGCATATATTTTTCAACCGAAATTCATTTGCTTGTTGAAAAGATACGAATTTGTAGATTTTACATAAAATCAATCCGACTTTGCCGAACTAACCTCAGCCCTGCCCGACTGCGTGCCGAAATAGAAGATCATAATGATCTGAAACATGTCCACAAAGCTGTCCGCCGCAATCATTCCGGCGACAGACAGGTACACATAAACTCCGGTCAGAGCAAGCGTCACTATGGACTTCACGTTTATAAGCTTTGAAAGCTTGTTAAGCATTGCTTTCCACCTCCACGATAAAAGCGTCAAACCCTGCGGACTTGACCTTCTGCATATAAGCATTGGCATTCGCCTTTGAGCCGAATGCGCCTACCTGCACACGATACAGCGTCCTCGGCTTGCTTTCCGCTTAATATACTCATGCAGAACCGTCCGGCGGTTTTCATCAACATAATATGCCGGACAATGCTTCCCGGTGAAATCGTAATGCCGCAGCACGTTATCTTCCGAGATATTATATTTGCTCATGAGATACTGCACCGGTTCGTTATTCCACCACACCATATAGTTTCGCCTTTGTTGAACATATTCAACGGAACACAGGGACAACCGATTGTTCGACAAACAGCAAACCCGACGCAAATGCGGCGTTTTTTTATAGTGCTAATAATTTTTCGACTTGAAAAAGCTGTCATGTTGTGGTATACTTGTTAAAAAGGGAGGTACTTAAATGATTGAAGCTGTTTTATCGGTCATCGAAAACGAGGAGCAACGAAACGAGTTGGCTAACTTTTATTCCTGTTATAAGAACAGACTATATTCAATAGCTTTCTCAAAGTTACATAATGAAACGGAGGCGGAGGACGCTGTTCAAGAGGTCTTTTCAAGAATTGCCAACAAACCCGAAAACTTTTTCAAAATTCCGCAAGAAAAAAGAGTTGCCTATGCAGATGTTATGGTTAGAAATATTTCGTTCGATATGTTTAACGGCAAAATAAAACACCAATTGTCGCAACTTGATGAAAATGAAATTGATGAAACCGAAATATCTCTTGAAAACAGTTTGCTTAGTACCGTTTCACGCAATGAGCTGTTGGAGTTTGTGGACAGTCTGCCAACTTTACAGCGAAATGTATTGATACTGCATTGTCTTTTGGGTTTGAGTATTGATGAAACAGCAGATAGGTTAAGCGTTTCTTTGGCTGCTGTTAGTAAACGATTGACTTTGGCACGAAAAGCAATCAAGAGATTTATTGAGGAGAGGAGTAACAATGATGAATGAAACCTTGCTTTTAGATATATTGCGAGAGTCGTATGAGCGTGAATATGCCGAATATGATAGCATTCCCGAACACAAGTTTTCTCTCAATCACCGAATAGATATGAAGCGCATTTTTGCAAAATATGAAAAAAATGTGCGGAAGCCAAAAGTAAATGATGATATATCGGCAGTATCGAATGGCAGCAGTAAATCAAAACCGAGCTTTAGGCAAAGTTTGATACTCGCCGCTATCATTATTATATTTATGGCATTTATTGCAGGTTAGACGACCGTGTTTGTATCGCAAAACTTCAGCGGTACGGTATACACGGACAATACTCTCTTATCCGCTGTAAATCTTGACAATTGCCCGCAATCGATTGAAAACACGCATGTACTATCTTTCGTTTCCGAACGGTTTGAATTGGCAGAGGCAACTACAACTCTTACAAATGTGTATACACTATGGAAATTGTGTCAGATTTCGACAAAGATGGGGCTGCGGATTTAGTTAAAGTTGACAAAGTTTAAGAAGCAGTATTAGTTGCGGGTTATAATAAACATAAAAATCAGATTTATATACAAAAGGGCAAAATTCTCGAATAATCATGAAACGGTGAAGCGGCTTAAGCTCATCTCAATTGTTACTAATCTCAAATTATGTGGAGGTAATCAATGAAACAAAGTATTATAGCAATAGCAACAATGACTTGTTTGCTGATGACAGGCTGTGCATACACTCAACGCACATCCGAAACGGAGAGCGGTTCAAATATGAGTACAAGCTCTGAAACCCAGCTTACATCGACAGAAAATTCCGAGGCAGAAACCACAGTACCATTAGCAGAAAACGACAGCAAGGAATATTTGTATAACAAAAGTTTTATTTCGGGAAGCAGCGAAGATGGGTATTACTCGGTACTTTTTCCCGATGAGCAGGGAGCTTTTAACGCCAACAATGAAAGCTACCGCAGTGCAAATGGGGAAAATATGTTCCTCGGTTTTGCTTATCTCAGGGATACACAAAATGGCACGCTGATACGAGTATACGATCCTGCTTTGCAATATACCGCTGTACAATCCTTTGGGGATTACAAGGTAAAAAGCGCTTCCATGATGATTCATTTCTCGGAGGGGCTGTATATGAACTGCGTGACGCTGAATGGTGACATTAGGCTTGTCGGAACAGTATCTGAGGATACGAACGGGTTTGTGGTGAAATTTTCTGACAACGGCAATCTTCCGAATCTTAACCCGAGTGGAGTAGGCTACAATTTATATACCGCATACTTTGACGAGGACTGCGCTTATTACAGCGAACTGAAAAAAGCCACGGAAACCGGCGGTGAAATAACTCTGACGGCAGATGAGATTTCAATTGCTTATAAGCCTGCTTTCGGACTTTCAGAAAATTGTCTTAGTTTTAACGAATTTGAGATAAGCATATAAAACCGGTAATCATTTAACCTCTTTGATCTGCTTGGTCTGGTCTGCGGTCGGCAGATTTGAGTATGCGCCTGCCGTAATCTTCGTTGTCACCGCCGATATTGCCGAAAGTATATTATTGTGATATCGGTTTTTTTCCCATCAGAGGCTGCTCCTTTCGTTGGATATAAATTTGCACTCCCATTGCCGGGAGTGCGTCAGTCGGTCGATTTGTGGTCTTTTAGCTCAAATTCGGCTGTGTCAAACAGGTCGAAAAAAGATATGAGCGCTTCTGCGTTGAACTTAATGTAAATCAGCGCTTTCTTCAGCTTTTTGATATCTTCGGGAGTAATCTTGACGTTTTTCATTTGTTTCACCACCTATCAGGGTAAAGAATTGCACCCCCGTTGCCGGGAGTGCTGACTATTATTGCCGTTTCGTAAGATACGATTCAATGTCTTTTTCTGACTTGATACACACCACATCAGTAGGGTAATCATTGTAAACGATAATACGATTTCCGTCGGCTGTATATTCCTGAATTCTGGAGTCATCTACATCATGCAGCGAACGCCCTTTTTTTATGTTTGGAATCCGCTCTTCAAGGGCTTTACACGCTCTTCTGAAGTACGCTTCATTAAAGGAATAACAAATCGTATAATTAAACATAAGCAATCACCTCAAACATTGAATTTATCATTGAATTTCTTGTTTGACTTTGAAGCAGTAACGAGAATGTCAGCTATTGCTTCATTTCTTGTAATGCTTTTATCTGACATTTTCTTTGCTACCTGCTCGTCAAAAGACAGATTGGGTTTATCTTTATCAAGCCATGCACGTTCGTCCTGATTAAGCATTAAATCACGGGCATTAGTTCTGAATTGGTTTCTTAGAGCATGAGCCTGTCTGGCTTGTTCTTCAATCGACTTGGTTTTGTCAATCATACCCGGTATCTGCTTATCGTGAGTAACATACCACTTTCTTGTAACCTTATCGCTAAGGCAGCCGTTCAGGTGCTTAATGTCGTTATAATCACTTGATATAACCTTTTCGTTGAACAAATGACGAAGTTGTTTATATTCATCACTGTTATTATACAACATTTTCTTGAATTCGTCAAGTGTCGGAACAGCAGATTTATCTAGCGTTTTGGCTATCATGCGATATTCTTTGTTTATCGCCGCAGTGCCGGATTTTGCCGCAATGCTTCTGTTAAATCCGCTGACAAATGTTCTTTCATACTGTGTATAGCTGTCTGCGGTCTTACAGAAATCCTCATAAATATATTTTTGGCGATTAAGTCTTACGCTCGCTGCCGTGAAGCTCTCTTTATCCCCCGCAGCGACCGCAGCAATGCAGCGGTCTTTCTGCTTTCGCATAGCACGCTCCATCTTTCTCATCTGCTGCTGGGCTTCGTATGCGGTGTACTGCTTCCCCTCGTAGGTGAACGGCTGCGGATCTATGTTACGCAGCTCCTCCTCGGTGTATACAGGCTCGGACACGCCGAGAATTATCGGGAACGCCGAGTGTCGGCAGTTGTAGTCCTCAATCAGCGGCTTCACAATACTTTCGTACTTGCTGTTCGGGTACTGCCTTCCTTGATAAATCGCATGAGAGGGACGAGCGCCGGAATGTGCCGATATCTCCCACCCGTCAGCCCCCATTTTCTCTGCGTTCTGCTCGGAAACACGCTGCGTTACATGCGAAACGCTTGTCATCAGCGCCCGGCGCACCGCAACCTCAACCCGGTCGGAACGCCCGGACTCATAGTCAATCGTCCGAACCCCCGAAGCCGCCAGCTTATTGCAAGCCTGTCGGATAGCGGTCATGTAATCGGTCGCCCCGGTAACGACTTTCATATGCGCCGAATCCAGTTCACGGCGGTACATATCCGTCATGGACAGATAGTAGACCCGTCCGAGGAAATCGTGGTCTGCAAAGCCCATAGTCCCGGTAAGGTTCTCGCATATGCCGGTGGTTTCCTTAATCTGCGCCGCCATGAGCTTTTGGAGCTGCTCGTTGTCCTTGAGCGGAACGGCAGCGCCGTCATTGTCACCAAGCACATTACGGTCGAACTCGTCAGACTTTGTCGCAGCGTCCCGAATCAGCTTGTCTATGACATCGGCGGACGTGCCGTTTATCTCGGCGATTTTCGCCGCAATTTCCTTTTCGGACAAGCCCAGACTTCTCGCCCGGTAAAGCTGATATTCAGCCGTGTCGGTTATCTGTGCGCCATTTGCTATGCGCCTTGCAATGTCCCGCAGGAGATAAACTCCGACAGGTCAGAGTAGAGGTCTGTAAGCTCTTTTGGCAGGTTTTGCAGCTGTTCCGGAGTAAGCATTGTTATTCACCCCCGAAAGCCTCGGTCATAGGCGGCAGCATTTCACGGGCTTTATCCAGCGGCACGCCGAAATACCATGATGTAAACTCCTCTGCCTTGAGCAGTCCTGCCTGAACCATCTGGAAGCGGCGGTTAAACTCTGTGCCGGTGTCCTCAAATACGCTGTCGCCGAACTCTATCGCACACTCGCCGTCCTCGCACTCTATTCCGTAGAACCTTGCCAGAGTGACGGTTATCCTGCCCAGCGCTTCCAGCACCGGACGAAGCTGCCGCTGTATCTGGCAGACGGTGTTGTATGTAGTCCTGTCCTCCGACAGAACCTGCGTTGCCGTGACAAGCCCCTTGCTGCTGTCGAACGAGAACGTGCCGGAGCTTACGCCTATCTGCACCTCGTACAGCCGTAGCTCGGTGTTAATCGCCGCTCGGTGCGATTCCTCGCGTATCTGCGGAGCATAGGTGATAATCTGGTTATCGAGCGAGGACACGCCGTCGCTGTTGACATTCACGGTAGTCCTGTGCTGCGGTGCTTGGTATTGACGAGTTTGACGAAAATACTTTCATGGAGAATATTTGTTGACCTATTGAGATACCTGTGTCTAATGAAACGGTATTCTTTTTCAAGAACGGGCGCATAGTTCCGCACCACTGTGAGTCTACAATGCGCAAAGACAGCTGGACTGCGGAACGGAAAGCAGAAAAGGCGAAATTTATGACCGAAGAAAATGCTAGAAGAAAGCCGTTCCATTTCGGAAAACTGCACGTGGGACAGAAAAATCGATTTGCGGTCGGCAGGTCACTGTTCCGTTCAAACGGTTTCTCGGATACGACAGAGGTGCGAATGGTAACCTTGTGTTGAATGAAAAAGAAGCAGTCATTATACGGCGGATTTACAGTATGTTTCTCCGAGAAATGTCACCATACGGAATCGCAGTTAAGCTCGCCGATGAGGATATACTCTCACCTGGCGGCAAAGAAAAATGGAATGCGGGTTCCGTTAGAAGTATTCTCACAAATGAGAAATATAAAGGCGACGCTCTTTTACAGAAAAGCTACACAGTGGACTTTCTCACCAAGAAGAAAAAGGTTAACAAGAGCGAAATTCCACAGTATTATGTCGAGGGTAACCACGAAGCCATTATTCAGCCCGAGATATTTGAAATGGTTCAAATTGAACTTGAACAGCGTAAGTATAAGCAGAGCAGCGTTCACCTTTTCTCAAGTAAAATAAAATGCGGTGAATGGTACACGGCTCAAAGGTATGGCAATCCAACAGCCAATACCGCAGGCAATTTGACGGTGTAATCACAAATTTGACGGTGACAGCAAATGTACTACGCGGAATCTGACGGACGAAGAAATTAAATCAATGTTTGTATCGGCGGTCAATAAGCTGATAACACAAAAGTACAGTATTATTTACGAGTTTCATGCCGTCATGAGTGCTGCTTTTGACACGACAGCATTGGAAACTGAGCGAGACGGACTGCAAAGTGAAATTCTTGTGGTTTCGGAACTGATGGAAAAGTGCATTTACGAAAACGCTCATGTTGCGCTCGACCAAATTGAATACCAAAAACGCTATGAAGAACTTACACAGCGGTTTGAAACTCTCAAGTCAATGCTAGACTCAGTCACCGAAACCATCAGCGACAAAAAATCAAGAAAAGCGTCTATTGAAGTATTTTTGAAAAACCTTGAAGGTCAGATGTCTTTGATAGAAAAATTTGACACTGCACTTTGGTGTGAGCTTCTGGATTTCGTGGCAGTACACGCAAAAGGCAGTGTGCGATTTACCTTCAAAAACGGAATTAAAAGCTTAAGGCAAAAATTAAATCTCCTCACCGACATGACGGCGGTGAGGAGATTTTTTGCTGTCAGTCAATTTTCTGAACCACAAACGTCCGCACGGCAACACGTTCTTGTCTGTAATCTTCTTCGCTGATATCGTTGTCGGTTAGGAACTGTTGTATCTCATCAGAAATAAGTTCAGTGTCACATTCTTCTTTATGCTCTAAATAATATTCGGTTGGCTCTTTGTACCGCCTGTGTGGTGTGTCCACAGTGTCACGGGAAGGATAGTAGACAGTCTGTTTTTTTTCGTAATCGCAAAGTATAAAGTTGCGAAAGCTCGGCGTATTTGCCGGGCTAACCGTAGCGCAAACGTATTTTCCGTTTATATTCTTGCATAGATATTCCGCAAGGATTAGCCCTAGCCGCTGAAATCCCAAACCGCGATATTCTTCACCAACGATTACAGCGTCAAAAATCACAAACGGGGTACCAAGCAATTTATTGGAAATGGCCTCACGAGCAAGAGCGGCTGTACCATATATTTCCCCAAGCATTTCAAGACTTTTTTCGCCTTCAACCTGCGCAATAATGAATATGGTCGCTAATTGATTTGTAGCTTCATCCTCTATCATCCATATTGCACCGTTGTCCAACCCAAATTTAAGTTCATCGGTGGTAGAACTAACAAAAATCTTCCTTGAAAAATCCTGCCCATTCATTTTGACAATGGCCTTAAAATCATCCATTGTTGCCAGACGCAATCTAAATCGCCTTGAAACCATTTTGTTGTCAAGTACCTCAAATACGAAACGGTCAGATTTATCCTTAACATAGCGTTCCAAATATTCAGCAGAAACCTTGGAATAATTAATATCTGAGCGCAGGGATATGCCGCCGTTTTGATAATTGCCATAGATTGAAGCCTTTTTATAAGTTAGCCAGTTTCGATAGAGAGAAAATATATTGCTATACTGTTTACAAGAAGCCAATAATCTTGCCCTAACAATAGGGCAGGAAATAATCTTGAGAAATTGCTCGGAGTATTTTTCATCAAAGCGCTTTATAAGGTCTGAATTACCTGAAATTTTCTTGCCTGCTTCTTCGTACACGAAAAGAATGTCTGTCAAAATTTGCTCATCTTTTTCCTGCCCTTGAATAAATCTGTCCAACTTGGTTTCATCAATTCTGTCAAGGCAGTAATAAATGTCTGATATTAACTCTAGCGGTGCGTTAATTGGAATAAGGTCTATATCATTCCAATTGGTGAGAACTGCCGCACAGAGTCGTATTAACATCTCCAAGAGCAAATCATAGCGGGCTTTCTTCTCATTGGGAGTTATTAGGCTGTATGATGCTATAAGCGTGTTCAGATAGTCTTTGGCACCTTTCAAATTCTCTTTTATATTATCTTTAAGAGCACCCGTTTTCAACAGTTTAGAGTACATATGCTTAAGCAATTCGCGACAAAAATCTGAAGATTTATCACACGCATATTTTTCCAGATGTTCCTCCATATAGCTTAAATGCGCCGGGGTTAAATTATTTACCATGTACGGAAGATTATGAAGATATTCGCTATGCTCATTATCTGCGCAATTAGAAAAGAAATACTCAGGAGATGCCGCAATGGTAGCGACCATATCACGAGATTTATCCAAAAAATGAGGAAGCTCTGTACCGCTCCACACACGCAATGTCTCAGTGTCAATAATCGATAACTTAATCAGATCAAAAACGGACCAGTCTATTTTTTGGTTATCTAGGAACGCACCTATACTATATATCAGGTCGGTATAATACAAACTGCCCGTCGCCCTTTTACTGCTTAGTCTGCACTGCCTTATCTTTTCCGCAATAGCAGCTGCTTCCTTATCACTTACCGATTCAGCACCATCCGCAGCATGTACAGCTATTTTGAATGCATCAGCAAATAAGCTATGATTCTCCTCACCAAAACTGCCGTTTATCTCCCGATAAACATATCTGGTACCTTTTTTCTGCTGCATCTCAACATCTTTTTTCTGCAGCATCTCAATATTATACATTTCGCATAGAAAAAGAAAATCATTTATATTTTCAACACCGTCTTGTGGCATTTTGTCGAGTGTATCGGTTAAACTTTTAAAAGTAGCGTTTTCAACTGTTATTTGTTGTACGCATTTGCCTTCCTTGTATTTATAAGTACCATTATTACGCAAGTATGATCTCCGATTGCTGATTTTACCGTTTTTTTTATAAAACAAAATTTTGTAAATTTTTTGGGCTAAATTGCTTTTCGGTTTGTTGGGACGAGGTATTTCACTTTCGCCTAAAAGAAGCAGCAACGGAACAATAAATGGGTATAACATATAAATTTCCTCCCATAGTATCAAAATAATAATATTTGTTTTAATTATACCACTTTAGTACTTTTGTGTCAACATTGATTTTTGTATTAAAATGTTTGTCAAAAAATTCAATCGGCACTTTATTTAGCATATTTGTTTAGAATTAATGGTTCGTGAAAATTGGGGGATTTTATATCAAATTCGTGAATTCGCTGACTTATGGGTAATAGACATCGTGAATCCGACATGATATAATGTAATTGTCAGGAGGAACAGACCACCTGAACAAATTACATTAAAGGAGGGTTTCAGTATGAGAAACCGGTTTTTAGCGATTGTGGCGGCGACCACAATGACTCTTACATCCCTGGCAATGCCGGATTTAGGCATTACAACCACTGCAAGTGCGGCATCTTCAACATCTGCTACTTACACGCAGTCAGATCTTAACCGCCTGATTTCGGCGCACGACAAGTATATCGCAAAGTACGGGTCTAACGCATACCTCTATTACGTTTCATCTGAGACAATTATGCGTAATTACGTCAAAGAAGTGCAAATTGCGCTTAACTTTTTGGCGAATTATTACGCCATTGATGATGACACTGTCGAAGACGGATATTACGGCAGTGATTCTAGGAAGCTTTGCAGAGAGGTCCAACAAAGTCTCAACATTCGTAAAGATTCGTACTTCGGAGTAGAATCTTATACTGCCTCAGTAACTAAGCTCAAGCAGATTATTGCGGATTCGTCCGTAGTATATTATAGTAATTTGAACTTTCAGTCTGCTTACAATTATGCTAAGACATATTGGAACACTCGGAACGGTGCCTACAATTACTATTCCGGGAATAACTGCGCTAATTTCTGCAGCCAAATCATGGAAGCGGCAGGCGTGCCTACCACCAACAGCTGGAAAAACGGCACATATTCATATGTAAATGTTGACGGATTGCGCAGTTATTTCGAAGACAATTACTCCGTTTCCTATATTAGCAATCCCAGTTCAAGCTCTATAAAACCGGGCGATATAATTTACACCAACAATGGCGGACACGTTATGTTTGTCATGGAAGTTTCCTCCAGAGGCGTTGTTTATGCAAGCGGCAATACCAACAACAGAGACTGCATAAGTGTATCCGCATCCTGCATCAGCGGCGTTCTGAAGACCAGCGCATTGTTTTGATGAATAATTGAATTCGGTTAATCCTTATAATGTGCCCTCCCGCAAAACGCCGGAGGGCACCATTCTGTGAAAAAGGAAATTTTTGCGCTACTATATTGTGAATATTCAATTTGTGGGGTAATTGTT
Organism: uncultured Ruminococcus sp.; assembly: GCA_964425035.1. Classification (GTDB taxonomy): domain Bacteria; phylum Bacillota; class Clostridia; order Oscillospirales; family Ruminococcaceae; genus CAG-115. The sequence continues at coordinate 5,144 of CAYRLM010000004.1, read as the reverse complement.
CTTGTGAAAGAAATATGTTAAACTTAAAGTGTCAAAGGAAATCAATCCAACTTGACCGACTTCCTGCTAGGAGTCGAAAATTTGAAAGGAGGGCTTCGATTATGATGAAGACCCGTATTCTTGCCGCACTAACGGCAACCACAATGGCATTTACTGCCTTTTCTGTTCCTTCAACATCTGCTCAAGCAGCGTACACTGAGAACTTGCAGATATCTGCGCCTGAGTCCGTTTCGGTGAAAACGGGGCAGAGCCAAACTATTAAGTTCACATTCTCCGGTCTCGGTATTTCTGGACTTGCATTTGCAACAAGCGGTGATGTTGATGTGAGTTGGCACGATGCATATTGGACCTATCCTGGTGAGTGTCATATATATGCAGATGTGACGCTTAACAGCGGCTCAAGCGGAAAAGTAACATTATATCTTCGTGACGAGGACGGCGGTTATCCGGCTAGTTTCTCAACTAAACTTGTTGCTAAACAAACCGAGGTGTGGTTTGAGAACTTCAAATTCCCATCACAAATTTCAAACGGAAAGGGACAGCATATTTTTGGAACTATCACATCTACAGATAAAATCGACTCGGTTACAGCTGAGGTATATTGCCAGGGTAATGTCGTTATGTCCGCAGTAGATTATCCCGACTCGACACAGCAATACTCGCTTTATAACAGCAGTCTCGACTGGAATTTGACGTTCGGGAAACTTGGTTACAACACCGAGTACACACTCGTTTATACGGTTCAGTCGGGCGGTAAGAGCTTTAGAAGTTCTGAATATTCCTTCACGGTAGGCAGCATTGGTGACGTAGATACATCAGATTTTGAGAGGACACTCTATGATCTCGCTAAAAGTCAAGTGGGCAAGACCTACGTAACATATGTGCCTTGGAAGACTAAAACGCCGCCTGCTTGGTGCGGATACTTTTCTCGCTGGGTTGAAGAACAGGCTCTGGAAAAAATCGGATACTCCGAGAGCGAAGCTAAGCAGATGATTGGGTGGAAATATCTAACAGGTGCATGCACCGCCGACTATGCATATGAAACATATGATTTCGGGAATTTGTATGACTTTGGCTCTTTTGACATAACGTGGGACAGCCCCACTGTCGGTAAAACAATCACTGCTCAAGGAAAAAACACATATTCCTCATCGACTTTCACTCCCAAAGTCGGTTCGTATGTTTTAATTAATACTAACTCCTCAATTGCTGACGGCCCCGACCATATTGGAATAATCATACAAGTAAATGATGACAATTCGTTCACTGTGGCTGAAGGCAACACTGGAGCAGGGTCAAGTTCAACTCGTACTGTAAAAATTTACAAGTACGAAAAAGTAACATATAAATCGGGTACGGAGACTATCAGATCTTGGCACCGAACCGGCTGCTCCGGATCCATGACTCTGGTTTTAGGAATATGTGAACCCTCCTTTTTGAATGGTTAATTCAATTCGTGCCCTCTTGAATATTTCAAGAGGGCACACTACTAAAGTTTGGCAAAATATAATTTTGTGAAAATATGCTTTTGATGATACGGTTTTTGTGAACGCTCTGTCTATGAGTATCTTGTAATTGTGAATTAAATGCTTTATACTATAATTACCGCCATAAGAGTGGCGAGATGGTATTTATGAAAGAGAGGTACACCATGATGATTATAAGAATGGAAAGCAAGGGTCTGATTCATGTTCCAAACACAACGGAATATGAAATCACAGTTGAACGTAATGACGATAACCTATACAACCTGATGATGAAAACGCCCAGTTCGAATTATGCATTAATATCAGACATTGGTGAAGCGGTTGAGGATGAAGAGTATGCGAGCATTATCGCCAATCTGCTGCTTCGGTTTTTATGCGAGGCTGTCGCAAATACGTATACAGAAACATATGCTGTCATTGATATCGGTGATATATACCAAAGATGTAAACACTATCTAAACGGTATCTTAAATTCTATTGATAACGAGGAGGGCGATGAATGATGACATTGACTGCGCAAGAATTTTTGAAACCATTGTACTCGGTCAAATTAAATCTGGGGTTGTCCCCACAATACCTTATAACGAAGACATTCATTTGACCGAAACTGCCGCAATCGCAAATAAAAAGAGCACTGTCAATGCATTATGGCAAATGATTGCACAATCAAACCGTGGCATAATAATAAAAAAGCGGCGTCAAATTTCAATTTGCAGGGGTTGACTTTTTGATATGGCAGTTTTCTTAGAGAGGTTGGTGATGAATTTGCTTCTTGCCGCAAAACGAGCTTTTGTCTCCCATCTTTATAATCCGCTCTACGAAGTGATTGAGAATACTGAATCTTCTTGGAAGGAGAAAAAATACTTATGAACAAACGGTTCTTGCTTGAAACTTTATATCCCAAGCGTGAAACTTATTTCGCTGTCTTGTTAGTTATGAGTATCATAATATTCTATGCATTCATTAGCATAGATATACAAATGGGCATTATGGGTATGGTGATTGTGATACAAACAGTAATCTCTTTACTATCAACTAAAGGACTTCACCGGTTGAGTATTTGGGGGTTGGTTTCAGAAATTTGCTTTACAATCGGTATGACGATAATCGTTAGGCTTCTGAAATGTGGAGTGGTTTATCTGACATTAACTCTGCTTGTGTTTTCAATTGTTGCAGCTAGTCTTCCCGTCAAAAAAAGAAAAAGTATAGTCAAGGCAAAAACTGCAATTTTCTTTTGGTTGGGCATAATTCCAATAATTCTGACATTGCAATAAGCCAATCATTTCTTATATCAAATCCGACAAAGCTGATTATATGGCATTGTCGGAATTTTATTTGCTAACAGATGATATTACACCGCAAAGCATACTTTTTAATTATTCCTTGCTTTGTATTAAATTCGGTATTTTTATTTCTATTGCCGAGCTAAAAATGATACAATTACACGAACCCCCAAAAATGCACCAAAGACTAAATCCTTGGTGCAAAATATTCGGTTTGGTGCAAAGGCTGTTTGAACACAGTACTTTATAACTGTTAAACAACACATATTGTTATTTTGGTAGCATACGGCATTAATGAATTTTTTCAGTTTTTGCTGGGAATCGCTTTTCGAACTCCAGCAAAATTTTCAAAAGTCTATCATCTAAAAAAGTGAGTACTTGATCTCTGATGTCGGTAGGTACGCCATAGTACGCTTCGGCGATATAACCGGTAATTGCAGCCAGCGTATCACTGTCGCCGCCGATGGAGATGGCATTCCTAACAGCGTCCTCAAATCCTGTGGATTCAAAAAAACTTCCAACGCCTGCGGTACTGTGTCTTGGCACGTTTCGTTGAAACGGTAGGAATCCCGTAATGAGTCAAGCGTGAAATCAATGGGGTAGTATTTTTTCAGCATATAATATCTGATTTCATCCAGGCTGCTTCCGGTACGGGCAAGGTAAACCGCAACAGCAGTAGCCTCAGCGCCATTAATGCCCTCAGGATGATTATGCGTTACTTGGGTTACAGCCATTGACAGCAGAATAGCCTACTCTATAGATTCTGCTGCATAACCACACCCGCTCACTCGCATAGCTGCACCGTTTCCAAAACTGTTATAAGGCATAGGGTCATCAGAATACATCCAGTGTCTAAAGTAATCGCCGTAACCGCAGAGTGGATATGGACGACCTATTTCCTGCATGGATTCTACCGCAACTTCGCTTAAATTGCTATAATCCGGTTCTGCTCGCATAAGCGCATTGCAAACCGCCAAAGATATCACGGAATCATCGGTAAAAAAACAGCTTTTCGTCAGGAATCCAAACTCCTTTGACCGATGATTATGCCATTCGTATCTTGAACCCGCGATGTCGCCAATAATTGCTCCAATCATGTTCATTACCTCCATTCTTTATGACTTCATTTTTAGATAGTCACTTAAGTTGCAAAATATTTAAATCCCGTTTATTGCCAACGAGATATTTAGAGAATGCCATTCAATCTACAATTGCCTTGCAGTGATTTGTTTGAGCTTAAAAGGAATGCCCAAAGAAATAATATTCTGAACAATCGGTAGACAATCCGAATATGGAAGCAGCATCAACAGTGAACTTGCTTTTGATAAATTATCAGTAATCACAGAGACTACGCGCATAACATCCATCCTTACTTGCTAATCCGTTAGCAATAATATTCAAAGTATTGTAATCATGATGGTTGTAATCTTTTTCAGCATCATCAATAATATCAAGCAAATAAACACATTTTATAATATATCCCATGATTTCCAAGCGAATTTCACCATCGGATTGAGATTTGAAAATATTTGTGCATGCTGATGTAACACATTTGGCAAACTCCTCCGACATATCTACATAGTCAGTTTCTTCAGCTTTTTCTCTTTCCACAATATGTTTAAGCCCCTGTTCCATTGTCTCACTGATATGCGGATATTTTGACGTTACTTTTTTATAGGCTCGCTTTATAATAAACCTTGAGAATTGTTTCTTGATATCGCCGTCAATAACGTCATTGTCAAGCTTGTTGTATATCAAGATTATGCTAAATGCTGCGAAAAATCAAATATTCCATCAGATTTTTTTGCCCTGCAAGTCGCCGGATTGCATTTGTTGCACGAAATATGAGCAGGAATGTACGGCTCGCCCAGCATAAGGAAAAATGTAACATCATACGAAAGAAATACTGTAAACCCTGCAAATCGTCACACCCCAAAAGCAGACAAATTCGACAACACAAAATCACGGCTGAATTAGCGAAAATAACCGCAATTCAGCCGTATTTCTTTATAAAAAATGGCTCTGAACTTCTGCCAGAGCCGTATAATTGATTCACCACGCCTTTTTCTCTTTCGAACTGTCATGCTGTTTCTTGCGTTCCTCAACCATTTGCGCAAACCACTCAATAATTTTCGGGTCTTGGTGTGAGAAGAACGAACTTTCAGCCTTGTCAAGTCCTGCAATTGTCAGCATATCTTCGTTTGTCAACTCAAAATCAAATACGTTGAAATTCTCTTCCATACGTTCTATATGCGTGGACTTTGGAATCACTACTATTCCTCTCTGAATAAGCCAACGGAGCATAACCTGAGCCGCCCCTTTGCCGTATTTTGCACCGATTTCCGCAACAGTCGGATTATCAAACGTACCCCCT
>CAYRLM010000003.1:21392-28696 GCA_964425035.1 uncultured Ruminococcus sp. | reverse complement strand
GCCAAACGCCAAAAGAGCGCTAAAGGGGTAAGGGGGAAAACAAGAGTTTTCCCCCGATTCGCAGACGGTAGTCTGCGAATAAAGACTTTATCGACAGACTAAAGGGCTGTACTCTGTGCAGCCCTTTATTGTTTCACGAATTTGTACAACTCCGTTGCATTATTTATCAACGTAACTTCCCCGATGTTGACTTTATCCTTAATTTGTGGTAAAATAATTTCAATGCATCAAAGAATTTATTTTGATTAAAAGTCCTCGCACAATATCGTGAAAAGGAGGCATCTTATGCCGTCGGGAGAGGTCAAGGGAAAAACGCTTCGGCTTCTGAAAAAAGGTCACAAGGGGCTTGTGTATGCTCTGTTCAGCCGATTTGGGTTGGTGCTGCTTATGCTTCTTGTACAGATAGCAACGATAGTTGCCGTATACAATATTTTCAAGGAATATATTCCGCATTATTACGCATTTTCACTGGTGTTCAGCACCATAATGGTGTTGGTTCTGATAAACAGCAGAATGGATCCGTCCTCGCAGGTGACATGGCTTATAATTATCATGATAATGCCGGTTTTCGGCTCGCTGCTGTATATCTATACCCAGAGCGACTTCGGACATCGAGCGCTCAAAAAACGCACCGATACCCTTATCGGCAACGCCCGCGATATAATTCCGCAGAACCCTGAGGTTATGCGGAAATTTCGGGAGGAATGCCCCGGCGCCGCCGCAATGTCGGCGTATCTCCGGCAAAACAGCTGCCGCCCGGTGTACGCAGGCTCCGATGTGAAGTACTTCCCCTCCGGCGAGGATAAATTCGCAGAGCTGCTCGTGCAGCTTCGCAAAGCGGAGCAGTTCATATTTCTGGAATACTTCATCATCGACGAGGGAATAATGTGGGGACAGATACTCGAAATTCTCGCCGAAAAAGCCAAAAACGGAGTTGAAGTCCGTGTAATGTATGACGGAACGTGCGAATTTTCGCTGCTGCCCAGCAGCTACCCTAAGAAGCTCCAGAAGCTTGGAATAAGCTGCAAGGTATTTGCGCCGCTCACGCCGTTTCTTTCCACACATTACAACTACCGCGACCACCGTAAGATACTTGTCATTGACGGAAAGGTCGCATTCACCGGGGGTATCAATCTTGCGGACGAATACATCAACGTAAAGGAGCGCTTCGGCCACTGGAAGGATACGGCGATAATGGTAAGCGGTGACGCAGTACGCAGCTTCACAATGCTTTTCCTGCAAATGTGGAACATCAACGAACCTAAGCCCGATTTCGGCGTTTATGTCGAGCATTCCGGAGAAGCTGTTCCGAACGCAAAGGGGTATGTGATACCCTACGGCGACTGCCCTCTCAGCAGCGAAAAGCCCGGCGAGCGCGTCTACATGGATATACTTTACCGAGCAACAAGGTATGTACATATCATGACCCCGTATCTCGTGCTTGACGGTGCAATGCAGACAGCGCTGGAATTTGCGGCGGAACGCGGCGTGGACGTAAGCCTGATACTCCCCGGTATTCCCGACAAAAAGGCGACAAACGCTCTGGCAAAAAACCATTACAAGCGGCTGTTGGATCACGGCGTAAAGATATATGAGTACACTCCGGGCTTCGTTCACGCAAAGGTTTTCGTCAGCGATGACCGAGAAGCCGTGGTAGGAACGATAAACCTTGACTACCGCAGCCTCTACCATCACTTTGAATGTGCGGCGTATATGTACGGTACCGGCTGTATTCCCCAAATTGAAGAGGACTTCCGTCAGACGCTCGAAAAATGCCGCCGTGTGACCTATGAAACCATCAAAAAGGAAAATCCCATAACAAAGCTTGTCGGATTTATCATGAAGGCTATTGCGCCGCTTATCTGACGGTTCGCGGGATAATTGTCCGAGGACTTTATAACGCAGGCGGCTGCATATACCAAATTCAATCAAAAGAAAGGAATAACACCATGAAAAAATTGTTTTCTCTGTTTATGGCAGCGGTAACTTCTCTCAGCCTTGCGGCATGCTCCGCAGGTTCTGCGGACAGCTACCCTACCGAACAAGACCAAGGCTTCTCCCAAACCGAGGTTCTCATCGAAACCGACGAAGAGGCGCTCACCGACGAAGCCTTACAGACCGATCGGGATACGCCAACGGCTGAAACTGCGCAGGGACAAATCCCGTCAGCAGAACAGGAACAGACTGTCGAAAGCGCTTACTCCGCTGCGGAGGACGTTTCGGCGCAGACGATAGACGAGAACGGCAGCTTCACCGACAAGGACGACGTAGCGCTTTATATCCACACCTACGGACATCTTCCGAAGAACTTCATAACAAAAGCCGAAGCCAGAGAGCTTGGCTGGGGCGGCGGCTCGGTGGAGGACTACGCACCGGGAATGTGCATAGGCGGCGACCGCTTTGGAAACTACGAGGGGCTTCTCCCCGAAAAATCCGGCAGGAGCTACACGGAATGTGATATCGACACACTCGGAAAAAGCGGACGTGGAGCGAAACGCATAATATTCTCGAACGACGGACTGATATACTACACCGACGACCACTATGAAAGCTTCACACTGCTTTACGGAGAGGAATAAACCATGAAAACACTTATCATTGACGCTGCTTCAATCAGCGGTATGGACATTATCCACGACAGATTTTACGCCGCTTTTGATTTCCCGGAGTGCTACGGCGAAACACTCGACTCCCTGCACGATTATCTCGGAGAGGTGAATTATGACGCAGAAATAAAGATACTGAACAATTCCTCCCTCGAAGCTTCTGTCGGCGAAAAGCAGGCAAAGGCGCTGCGCAGAGTGCTCAACGACTGCGCAGCCGAAAATTCGCATATTAAGGTTGAGTTCGTTGACTGAATATTATTAAGCTGCGCCTTTTTTCGGCGCAGTTTTTTATAAATCAAACTTCCCTGCACAAATCTGATAATATAAAAGGAGCTGTAAAAAATGCCGAATGAAAAAAATCTGCCCGCAGAGAACAATATCCAGCGGCTGAAAATGCTGTATCTGAGAGATATTTTTCTGAAATACACCGACGACAGCCGAAGCCTCACCCGACAGCAGATTGAAGATAAGCTGGAGGAACTGGGCGTGTCAGAAAGAAGAAAGGCGTTTGCAGAGGATATCGATGCGCTGCGGCAGTATGGAATGGACATACAGGCGACAGCCGGGCGCACCGCCTCCTATAAGCTTGCAAGCCGTGAATTTGAGCTGGCGGAGCTGAAGCTGCTTGCCGATGCGGTAAGCTCGTCAAAATTCCTTACGCTTAACCAGTCGAAAGCGCTGCTGCGGAAGATAGAGGGACTTTGCAGCGAAGGAGAAGCAAGCCAGATAAAGCGCAATGTGTTTGTTATCGGCAGACCGAAGCAGCCGAACAAGGGCGTGCTTTACAATGTTGATACCATTCACAGGGCAATAGCCGGAGACGGCGGCAAATTCAAGATATCGTTCAGATATTTTGAATACGACGTAAACAAACGCAAAAAATACCGTGATAAGCCAAGGCTTTGCTCGCCCTATGCGCTGGTGTGGGACAGAGATCACTACTACCTTGTGGCATGGAACGATAACCGCAGTACTTACTCCAACTACCGTGTGGATCGCATGGAAGCGGTGAAGATAACAACAGAGCCGGCACGTCCGCTGGATCGCAATTTTGATATGGCAAAATACGTCACAACGCACATATCAATGTTCAGCGGCGAGGAAACAGAGGTGAAGCTTTACTGCGGCAAGGATATCGTCAATGCCGTTTTGGACAGGTTCGGCATGGATGTGCGTATGATACCCGACAAGGACGGGGAGCATTTCACGGTATATGCAAACGTGGTCGCACAAGCGCCGTTCTATGCATGGCTCTTCCAGTTCGGCGGAAAGGCGGAAATCCGTTCGCCGGAATGGGTAAGGCAGGAATACATCAGCATGCTGCAAAAGGTTATCGGCAGCACATAAGGCGAGTTATCCGACAAAACACAACACGCACCGCATAATTGACCGAACGGCAAATATGTTACCGGTTAATCATGCGGTGCGGTCTTATTATTTGTGCAAAACCCACATATGAAGCGTACGTTTTTCTATATGCGCACTCATTGCAATGCCAAAGGACTTGTGTTATAATTAATAATAGTATTTTGGAAGTACCTATGTTATTCACATATAATTTTAATTTATTAATAGGAGGGATATATTTTGGCTAAGAATAAAGTAGGTCTGCGCACACAGGTCAGCAGACGGATAACATTTACGGCTTGTGCAATGCTTATACTCATGATTGTCGTTGCCTACATTACATCGTCCTTGAGCATTAGCAGCGAAAGAAATATTGCGGTTCAAGGCAAGCTTGAAACCTGCCGCAACGAACTGAGCAGCTGGCTGAATGAGCGTGCCGCAATCACCGATTTCATGGCTGACGAGATAGTAGACCGAGGGTACGATCTTGACAAGGACGCCTTGATGGATTTTCTTGTAGACAGTATTGGCAGAGATTCGTCAGTCTTTGACTGCTACGTTGGCTTCGCCGACAAGACTGCGGTCTGCGGCAGCGGCTGGGATCCTACTCCCGAAGAGTGGGATCCGACATCAAAGGACTGGTACAAAAGCGCTGCCGCCTCTGACGGAATTATCATCACCGATCCCTACACCGACGCCGAAACAGGGAGAATGGTCATCACCTTTGCACACAAGCTGGTGCGTGACGGAGTACTCCTCGGCGTTGCCGCAAGAGATATTTTCATCGACAATCTGAGCGACATCGTCGTAAGTCTTAAGGCGGACAATAACGGATACTCGGTGCTCACCACATCTCAGGGCGATATAATAGTGCATAAGAATACGGATTACATGCCCACGCTGGACGTTTCCGGGAACGATGTGTTTGTAAATCTTTACAGCACCCTCGGCGGCTACACCGAGGGAAGCTCGCTTGACAAGCTTGTGGATATCAAGGATTACGACGGAACGGCGGTTTCTTTCTATGAAACGGAGATTTCTGTGACCGGCTGGCGGCTGGGCTATATGTTCAATTACGTTGAGCTTCACGAGGAAGAAATAAGATTTATCGTTATCTTTATCGTTCTGCTTGTGGTAGTAGCCGCTCTGCTGTTATTCTTCATAGGATTTTCCCTCAAAATCGCTTTCAAGCCGCTCAAGACCATATCCTCCGAAGCAGCCAGTGTAGCCGAGGGCAAGCTTGACGTAACGTTCAGCTACAACGGCGATGACGAAATCGGCGAGCTGTGCCGCACCATTGAAAAAAACAACGCTTCCATGAACGCCTACATAGAAGATATCTCAGACCGCTTGACCGCAATATCCCACGGCGATTTCTACAAAAAGAGCGCAGTTGAGTACATAGGCGATTACACCTCCATCAAAACCTCGCTGGACGATATTTCCGATTCTCTCGGAAATGTTTTCGGAGGTATCGAGATGGCTGCCGGCAACGTATCCTGCGGCGCAAGCGAGGTATCCAACGGCGCAGGACATCTTGCAGACACGGTTACACGTCAGACGGAGCTTATAAGCGGCATTGTAGACAGCGTAGAAACGGTTTCCGCCAAAACGGAAGAGAATGTTTCCGGCACTGACGAGGCTCGTGAGCTTGCGCAGGACACCGCAAACGTCGTCAATACCAGCAGTGCGCAGATGGATCAGCTGCTTTCCGCAATGGATGAGATATCCCAATCCAGCGAGGAAATTCGCAATATTATCGGCACAATAGAGGACATAGCGTTCCAGACAAACATTCTCGCACTGAACGCCTCTATCGAAGCGGCAAGAGCCGGGGCTGCCGGCAAGGGATTTGCGGTGGTAGCCGACGAGGTAAGAAATCTTGCCGGAAAAAGCTCCGAAGCCTCCGAGCAGACTGCGAAGCTGATAGAGCGCTCGGTTGCCGCAGTCAAGAACGGAAAGGATATCGCCGACGAAACCTCGGAGTCGCTGCGCAAGGTGGTTAAACAGACATCGTCCATTGACGAGATAATAGTCAGCATAAACGAAAAATCTCACGAACAGAGCAGTTACATTACCGACATCAACGAAAAGATAAATCAAATCTCGGACTTCGTTACCTCTGCCGCAGCGAACGCTCAGGAAAGCGCCGCCGCCGCAGAAGAGCTGAACAGTCAGTCTGTCGCACTTCAGGATATGCTGAAAAGCTTCAGCAAATAATATAAAAACCTCCGGGCGCCGTAAATCGTCCGGAGGTAACTATATCTGCTGACGATTTATCTCTCGCCACTTTCGGATAAAGAACTGCGTCCCTCTCGAAGCTCTGTTGTATTTGATTATAATAAGAAAACCTCCCGGATTGCTCCGGGAGGTTTAATATATTCCTGCTGTCTAAGGGGATAAAATATTACTTCTTCTTGCGCTTTTTACTTGCGAACGCAAGCGCAACAGCCGCACCGGCAGCTGCCAATCCCGCACCGGCAGGACCTTCAACGCCCATGTTCGGGTTTTCGCCCATGGGAACTCCGGTATCGCCGATAATGACATCGTCATTGATTGGATTATCAGGATTCAGCACAACCGGAATCTCTGCCAGCGGAACATCGCCCGGCAGGAATTCAATCTCCTCGGGATCGGCATCATCAACATCGCTGTCTGTGTCGCCCTCATCGGATTCCTCGTAAGTAGGCTCCTCATCATCCACAACCGGCTCATCGGGATCATCTGGATCCTCCACCGGCTCATCTGGAGTGTCCGGCTCAACAGGAGTTACAGGCTCATCCGGTGTATCGGGTGTAACGGGAGTATCAGGCTCTTCGGGTGTGTCCGGTGTTACAGGGATATCAGGCTCATCGGGACTAACAGGTTTAACCGGTCTTACGGGTCTTACAGGTTTAACTGGATCTACTTCAAACGGTGTATCCGGCTCATCTGTCGAAGGAGCGTCAGGCTCGTCGCTTGTGGGAGCGTCCGGCTCATCGCTCGTGGGAACGTCAGGCTCGTCACTCGTGGGAGCGTCCGGCTCGTCGCTTGTGGGAGCGTCAGGATCGTCTGTCGTGGGAGCATCAGGCTCATCACTTGTGGGAGCGTCCGGCTCATCACTTGTGGGAGCGTCCGGCTCATCACTTGTGGGAGCGTCCGGCTCGTCGCTTGTGGGAGCGTCAGGCTCATCGCTCGTGGGAGCGTCCGGCTCATCGCTCGTAGGAGCGTCAGGCTCATCACTTGTGGGAGCGTCCGGCTCGTCTGTCGTGGGAGCGTCCGGCTCGTCTGTCGTGGGAGCGTCAGGCTCATCTGTCGTGGGAGCGTCCGGCTCGTCGCTTGTGGGAGCGTCAGGCTCATCGCTCGTGGGAG
>CAYRLM010000003.1:0-21292 GCA_964425035.1 uncultured Ruminococcus sp. | reverse complement strand
TCCTCGGTAGTAGGCTCTTCCGTTTCTTCGCTGTCATCGGCTGAATCCTTATATTCGCCTCTTGTTACCTGATGCACCTCGTTGTTCTGATCAAAGAAATCACAGATAAGCGCACCGTTTACAGAGCCTCTGTCGGTAGTTACCCGTGCATAGGGAGCAACAACGATTCCGCCGGCAGGCGCACTGATTTTTCCGGAATAGTCGCCAAGATTCCAGATGACATTTGCACAGCCCTTGTTATAGGCAGTGCCGTTGATATTTCCAAAGTTAAAGTAATCCCCCGTGAAATTCGAGGTATCAACGTTAATAATAACGCTTACATCATTATTATCGGTCAGCACATTTACGAGATTTCTCTCATAATTCTGATTGTATGCGATGTCGTTGGCGTCCGCATTGATGATAAGCGTCTTGCCCGATTCAACATCACCGTTCTGAATAGCCTGATATGCGTTTGCGAGAGAAGTATTGAAATCAGATGTTTCGTCTGCCCTGCCGATATCATTGATAAGCTTTGCGCCTTTATCAGCTATGCTGTCAAGAGTACCCTGAATGTCATACTGGCTCTCGTCCTCATACGGATTGCGTATAGTCACGTTGGACGGCTTCACATTCAGCAGCTCATAATGAGTACCGTTGGCGTTAAAGCCTACTCTGTTGCCGTTGTCGGTATCTGCACGCTCAAAGCCGAAAGCGAGAACCATCTCTACCTTTGCGTCAGAAGGAATATTCGCCATGTCAAGCCTATCGGTATTGGTCGGGGCAGCGCCGAGATAAACCACATATGTACCGCTGCCGATCGTACCATGACGGACAATGTTGCAGTACTGGAGATTGAACTCATTGATACCCTCGACTGCGGCATTGCACTCAAGGTGATTTGACGTACATTCCCTTGCATACAGTCCAAAGCTCCTGACGCTGTTCATTACATCGTAAAAACTGCTTACTGCGCTTGACTTTCCCGCAAGGCTGTAAACATTCTCCGCATATTTGGCATAAACAGGCTTGCCGCCGGTATAATTCACATCGCTGAGCCCCTGAGTATTGAGATCGGCAGATGTTTCCTCGGCTGCGGACATAACAGACGCAGCGTTGGAAGCAAGCAGTGATGCCGCAAAAGCGACCGCTGCCGCGGACTTTTTGCTCCATTTGCGTTTGTTTTCGCTCATGAAATTTCCTCCTTCTGACGCTTGACCGGATAAAAAACCACACGTTTTCTGAAGCTGTTACCCTGCATCAGGGTATAGCTACACTTATTTATTACATTATACACCTGTCATAAATATCTGTCAAGATATTTAAGCATACTTATAGTGTCAATTTCTGACAGATTTAACCATGTTAAATTAAATCAATCGGCTTTTTAATGCCATTTGACATTATTTTTCATGCAATTTTCACATACGCATATCAACATTTTACATAATGCGTTTTGCCATTATTTCGGGATTATATGCATGTTCAATCGCAGTCTGGGCTGTAATTCTGCCCTCCTTATACAGTCCGGCAATGCAGCTGTCCATTGTCTGCATACCGTCCGACGACTGGAGAATAGTGTCAATCTGATGAGTTTTCTGATCCCTGATAAGAGTACGGACAGCGCTGTTCATCGTCATGATTTCAAATGCCGGAACAAGCCCGCCGTCCACTGACGGAAGAAGCTGCTGACAAACCACGGCGTTAAGCACCATAGAAAGCTGCACTCTGATCTGGTGCTGCTGATTTATCGGGAAAACGTCTATAATACGGTCTATTGTGTTTGCGGCGCCCAGCGTATGCAGCGTGGAAAGCACCAGCTGACCTGTTTCTGCGGCTGTCATGGCAACGCTGATCGTTTCGTGATCTCTCATTTCGCCCAGCAGGATAACGTCCGGGGACTGCCTCAGCGCCGCCCTGAGCGCGTCTATGTAGCTGTCGGTGTCAATATTTATCTCGCGCTGGCTGACAATACACTTGTTGTGTCTGTGCAGAAATTCAATGGGATCCTCAATGGTGATTATATGACCGTTCCTCGTGTTGTTTATTCGGTCAATGATACAGGAAAGCGTAGTGGATTTGCCGCTGCTTGCAATTCCCGTTATCAGAACTATTCCGCTTCTGCTCTCGCTGAGCTCCATGACCTGCTCGGGAATCCCCAGTTTTACCGGGTCGGGCAGTTCAAACGGCACATACCTCAGCACAGCGGAAAATGAGCTTCTCTGCTTGTAGATATTTGCGCGGAAACGTCCCACCTGCATTACCGACAAGGAAAAATCCATTTCCCGTTCAGGCATTTTATCAATGTCGTAATTCATCTTGGCAAGCTTGTAGATTTGACTGACAAGTTTCTTGGTGTCATCGGGCGTGAGAGGGGTTTCTTCAATACGGTACATCTTCCCCTGCGCCTTGTAGCTGAGCGCAGCGCCGGATACGATAAAGATATCCGCTGCGTGATTTTCTGCCGCCGTTTTCAGAATGTCTAAAATATCCATGTTTATCCGCCTTTCAAACCAGATCGCTGCCGTCCCATACCGACGGACGGCTTTCCTCTAAATTGTCATCTGTACCGCTCTGCCAAAGAAGTATTGCGTATCTTTCCTCCGTGTAAGCGCTGTAAAACACAACACTCACCGAAAGCGTCTGCCTGTCGTTTATTCTCACGGAATAATCCGCCCTTACGCCCTGCGGGACAATCGCCGTGCTGACTCCCTCAAGCTCATCGGCGCCGCCGATAAAGCTCTCCGCAAAGGAAAATCCCTCTGCGGCATTCAGCGCAATTGCGTCCAGCTGCGCCAGCGTTTTTTTCGCCGACATATCCGCGTTGTAGTATTCCTGTACGAACCTGTCGCTGCGGCTGCTCACACGGTCGTTGGAATACACCGCCTGAAAGCTCAGCACCGCAAGTATCGTAAGACATATCATCGTAAATATCAGCATTATGGATATGTAGCCCACACCCACCGTGCTGCCGAAAAACCGCTTTCCTTTATTCAACCGCGGCACCTCCCTCCGGGATATAAGCGCCGCATTCAAGCGAATATATATCCTCGCCCTCGTACACAAACCTTATCACCAGCTGCGCATAAATTCCTGCGCCGGCTTCGCTGCGCTCCTCGCTTAAAGCAAGGGAAATCTCCCCCTGCTCCGATGGCGAAAATCCGCTGTCCAGCATGACCGTTCCCTGCGGAATATCCTCGCCGAAAACCAGCCGCAGCGTTTCCGCCGTATTTCCCGTAACCGAATAAGCCTCCGCAATGGACTGCGCACACAGCGCCGCCCCCGCTCGCCGCTGAGCCTTGCGCTCAAGCGTGTCCGCCGACGCAAATACCCTGATGATAACCGCAAAGGAAATAACAAAAAACAGCAGTGCAATAGTCATTTCCACAAACAGCAGGTTATTGCTCTT
Organism: uncultured Ruminococcus sp.; assembly: GCA_964425035.1. GTDB lineage: Bacteria > Bacillota > Clostridia > Oscillospirales > Ruminococcaceae > CAG-115. The sequence continues at coordinate 17,904 of CAYRLM010000003.1, read as the reverse complement.
CCTGTTAATCTTCAGCATTATCACCCTTTCCGGACGAACGCCGCAGAGGTCTGCTTCCCGGCGGAAACCGTGATTTCATACAAACCGTCATGCTCCGAAATATTCATCATGTCTATCGAGGATATCCTGTCGCCGCCGTCCGCCGTGATGTTCTCACCGACTTCGGTGTTTTTCTCGTAAAGCGCACCGTCGGCGCACCATATCACGCTCACTATGCCGCCGCACTCCACAGCCGCTCCGCCGTTGTCAAGAAGAATTACACTCTGTGCCGTTCTCAGCTTGTTTGACACATATTTTATCGACGCCGACGCCCCGAAAGACTGCTGATATCCCGTCTTTATCCTGTCATAGGTGTCAGCCGCCACCGCTATCGACATAAGCATACACACCGCAAACAGCAAGAACAGGAACATGCTGCTCACCGCCGAAGCCGTGTCCGCCAGCGTTCTGTCACTGCGATACTTCATATCAGCTCTCCCTTTGTATTACCGTCACCGTCGGCCGCACGTTTGCCGCAAACCGCTCGTAATGCACAAGATACCGGCTTTCGTCATAAACCACGCCGTAGCTTTCCGTCAGATATTCAAGGCTTTCCGGATAAGCGCCCTCGGCGGCGTAGCACAGCGTTATGCCGTTCTCCACCGACTGCTTCACCTGCGCCAGGCGTTCCCCGTCTGAAGCCTGAGAAGCGTTCCCAAGCGCCAGTACGAGCCACAATATCATCACAGCGAACAGAACTGTTCCCAGCACCGCCGGGGCTGCCCTCAAATTCAGCTTCTTCATACCGTCACCCCAGCACCGACATTATGTTCATCAGCGGCACCATCAGCATAAGAAGTATGGCGCCGATAAGTACGCCCAGAATGACTATCATAATCGGCTCTATCACTGCGGTAAGGTTCACAAGGCTGCGCTGCGCTTCATCGTTATAGGCAGAGCTGATACGCTTCCACACATTCTCAAAGCTTCCCGAGGAATAAGCCAGCTTCAGCGACCTCGCATGAAGCGGCGGCAGCAGCCTGCTGTCTATTACCGCGTCCGGGAAGCTCTCTCCCTCTATGACCCGTTTCTCGCAGTCGCTGTATTTTTCCTCCATTCTCTTATCACGGATAAAGCTGCGTATATTGGAACGCATCATCATATCCTCGGGAGATATTCCCGCACTGACGTTTATGCTTATCGCCTTGGTAAGGTCGCACAGCGACAGCTTCTCCGAGATATCCCTTGTCATAGGAAGCACAGAAACTATCCTGCGAAGCCAGGCACCCGTTTTGGCGAATTTCGACATCAGCGCTATTGCCCCGGATATTGCGATAAGCGCCAGCAGCACTATCATGATTGCGGTGCCGGAATTGTACGCCAGCTCCACCGTTTGCTGCACGGTGCCGCTCACAGAGCTGTCGAACTGCGAAAATATATCCGCAAACATCGGAATGACCATGACCACAAGCACAATCATAACCACCGTCATCATCAACAGCAGCACCATCGGGTGAAGCACAGCCGAGCGCAGCGCCCTGCGTATCTCGTCCCTCTCGCTGTAATATTCGGAAAGCCCCCTGAGAACCTCCTCAAGCTTGCCGCTCATCTCGCCCACAGCTATCATATCCGCCGCATAATCCGGAAATCTCCCGGTGCTGCGCACCGCCTGCGACAGTGCCGCGCCCTTTCCGGCGGCGTCCGCTATCTCAAGACAGGCGCTTTTGAGCGTTCCGTCCGCAATATCCTCGCACAGCAGCTCCAGACCGTCAGCTATTCCGATACCGGAGCCAACTATCATAGAAAGCTGCTCGCAGATAAATTCCACCTGAGCATGATCCAGCTTCTTTACTCTCATTTTTCGTCCTCCGGTTCAATAATAGTACAGCGCCGTATAATTTCCGCTGTCCGATATATAGTCTGCGATTTTGCTCTTATCCGCCGAGCCCGCATAGAAGGTTGCGTCCGCAATATTGTACCCGTGCTTCGACAGAAGCAGCTCGGGCGTTATCCACCCGGTTTCCTCCGTCCATATCTCGTTCCATGCATGATAGATGTTTTCCTTTGCATATCCCACAACCAGCCTTGTGGGAATATCCTGCGAGCGGAGCATTGCCGCCATAAGGGAAGCATAGTCGTAGCATATCCCCGTTTTCTTTTTAAGCACGCTGTCGGGATCGGGAACATATCCGCTTTTTACCGTTGCGGCAAGCTCCCTGTCATAGGTCACGTTGTCGGTTATCCATTGGAATACCGCGGCTGTCTTTTCGATAGTGCCGCTTTTACCTGCACACAGCTGCGCCGCCTTTTCGACGCATGCGGAGGTTCGGCTGAAATCCACATACATATTCGGATAAAGGAACGGCGAGGTTTCGCTTGCGATATTCGCCGTGAATTCCTGCTCCAATACCTTGGTGTAGCGGTCGCCGTCCGTCTGCTCGTAAATCTGCACCGTGTAGCTTCCGCTGCCGCACGACAGAGGGTAATACACCACCGCTCCCCCGGTGGGAACGTCGTGGTCGTAGGTACTTGCGCCGCTGACTATACGGAGCTTTACCCGCTTTCCGCTCTCGTTCCAGCGCACCGAGATGTACCCCTCCCCCGAGTTGCTGTAATCCACCAGCACCTTGTCGTTGCCTGCGGTATCCTTCCCCGGCGACAGCGGCACTCTGACCTCGGGAATAACCACGTTGACAGGCTCGGCAGCGGAGGTCTGGGCAGATGTTGCCGCTGTTGAGGCCGCCGGTGTCGTTGAAGCCGTTTCTGCCGCAGATACTTCGGTGACCGCCGGTGTATCCTGCGTTTCGGCGGAGGTCTGCGGCGGCTGCTCCGACGCTTGTGCGGTGACCTCGCCGCTGTCCTCTCCGCCCGGCGGCTCTGAGGTATCCGACAGGGGCTCCTCCTCAGACCGAGCGGCGTCAGCCGTCGGCGCAAAAGAAACGGCGGGCGGCTGCTCCTCGGTATAAGGCTCGCTTTGCGAGGTAACAGCCGAAGTATAGACGGAGGAAACGCTTTGTTCCGGCTTGCCGTCCGAAGCACAGCCGCTCAGCAAAACCGCACACAGCGCCGCCGCCAATATCCGCTTGTTCAAAGGACGTCCCTCCCTCCGCATTTCATTTCCGCTCAGGCATTACCTCTGCGCTCTCATATCGCGGAGCAGCAGATAATTCTCGTCAACCGTGTTGAACACCCGTCTGCCGCCCCCGGTGATTATCTCGCTGATGTACGCCCCCGCCTGACGATAGAACTCGTCCTCATAATGCACTATATCCGCGCCGCCCAGCGGAAAGCTGTCCGAGGCATAAAACTTCCGCGAAATGTCAATGACACAGCAGCGGGTGACGCTCGCAAAACGCTCCTCGCACAGCGATATAAAGCGCTTTTTTATTGCGAACATCTTGTCGGTTTCCATCTTTTTCAGCCGCTGATCAAGGTCGATATACCTGTCCTTAGGCTCAGTCTTTATAAGAATGATATGCTCGCCGTACTTTGCTTTCAGCAGTTCTCCGAAGCGGGCAATGCGCTCCGAGCAGGTTTTCATGTCACGCTTCTCAAACAGCCAGCATTCGCGGCATTCGCTTTGAATGGATCTGTAAAAATCCGTCCGCCTGATAAAATCATCTATCTCGAACAGTGCGCCGTGATATTCCGCCATGCGGCTGATGATATCGCAGAAATCAACGACAATCCACCCGGAGTCGCTGCCCTTTATATCTGCGTCGCCGCTTCTGAGCAGAGCGTCCTGCAAATTCCTGCGCCGCCATTTGCTGCCGTTGAAAGCCTCCGCCCCCTCAGGTAGTTCGATATCCACAGGGTCGTCAAAAGCAAGTATCTGCGGCTGCTTGTGGATATAAGTGCCGATATGCGCCTCACGGCAGCAATTTGCCGACTCTCGCGAAACGCTGCACCCCCAGATATCAAGCGTTATTCTGCTGAGAGAAGCGGCATATCTGCGAAGCTGCGGCTTGCCCCTGAGCAGGAAAACAAGCTCCGCACTGTCCTCTTTTACGGCTGCCCCCGTATCAATCGCCAGCAGCCTTGCCATTTTTCGGATTATCCCGTAATGTCTGCGGAACGCAGGCTCGAAAAAATCATAAGAACGGTCGATATGACCGCCGAGCAGCGCATGTATTATATCCGCCGCCTGAACGATATCCCCCGCGCCGCCGTCCCCGGCGAAAAACTCCCTGACCGCAGTCAGTTCCCTGCTGCCGGAGCGTTTCAGACGCAATATTCTTTCGGCATTGGCCGCTGCAAATTCCGCATTGGTGTAGGCGATTATCTGATCCGCTGCACAGTCCATATCCAGCAGCCAGCCGAAATAGGAACGCTCCGTCATATTTGCGTAGTATTTCATCACACGGCTGAACCAAATCCGCTCGTCAGGCTGTGAAATGCACTTCCTGCCGCTGCCCGAGGCAAGCTCCGCCGCCGCCCTGTAAGCGTCCGCATAATACAGCGGCTCATGCTCGTCCGCATTTTCTCCCGCCGTGAAATAATGCCCCGAAAGATCCACAATCAAGGGATCCGCTATACTGATAAAATGCTCCTCCATATCATTGAGAAATCGGTTCACGCTCTTTACGGGGTGACACACACGCAGCTCTGCGCCCTTTGCGCTGTGCGTACCGAAACGGCTGCGAAACAGTATTATTCTCCCGGATGGCATAGCCGACATCAGCCTTTCGCAGTAGCACTTTATTATAGGCTTCCACACGCTCTCGCCGAACGGCGGATTTATCTTGGTCAGCCTTTCTCGGTTTATGCGGAAAAACTCAGACTGCCTGAACGCCTTCGTATCGGTAAAGAACTGCGGCTTCTCGCCCGGTTCTCCCGGCAGCATCCAGCACGGCGTATAAGCCGCCGCCATGAGATCCACCGCTATGTAGTCGGGCTTTACCGCCATCACCGCTCCGGCAATATCCTTGCCGAGATCCAGCCGCAACTTGTCCCCTACGTCCTCGCTTATCTCCTTTATGCCCTTCTCGCAGCCAAGCGATATCTGCGACAGCCGCAGCGCCGTTCTGCTGCAGCGGAAGTCCTGACCCGACGCAAATATCCTGTCAAGCTGCTCCGAACCGCAAAGAAGCACCCTCGGCTTGCGCAAGCGGCACTGTATGTTTTTTCCGACCGCAGCCTGAATGCGCTCCAGAGAGTTTCGGCTGAGTTCGCTGTAAACGGCGGATAACGGCACAACCTCTGCGCCCCAGTCCCTCTCCTCCGTAATCACCGGGATACAGGTGCAGCTCACCGAAATACCGCCGTTCTCCCTGCAAAGTTCCGCCCTGAGGATAATGCCGTCACGGTTCCCCTCCATCTCGGACATCAGCGAAACGAGATTTCCCAACGAATAGGCGCAGGGAACGCTCCTGCCGCTTTCCGTCCTGATATTTGCGAACCTCTGCACCATATGCGAATGCGACCCGATTATGAGATCCGCCCCCGCTTCCGCCATGAAATGCGCCTCGTCCGCCTGAGTCTTTCTCACCGCCGAAGAATTGGCAACGCCCCAGTGCATGTATGCCGCCACGAACTCTGCGCCCATGCTCCGAGCTTTTTCAAGCTGCTCCGTGAAATACTCTCTGCTGTACTCCCCCGGCTCGCCGCAGCTGCGCTCCTCTGAGCTGTTGGTCACCATTGTGCAGGCGATAATCGCCACCCTTATCCCGCACACGTCAAATACCGCCGGAGAATTGCCCGGCGTGCCGATATTCATCATTCCGCTGCGTTTTATTGCGTTTACCGTATCGCCGAACATACGCTCCGTGCAGCTTCTGTTCGCTGTCGTGATAATTCCGTCAAATCCTGCGTAGGCCGCCGCAGAAACAAAGGTGGACGGTGCGTTGCTGTTCGGCGAACCGTCGCTGTGCCGCCGCTGCTCGCTCTCGAACGGCGCACCGTCGCAGCAGGTCGCCTCAAGCACGGCAGCCGAAAAATCCGCCCCGTCAAGAACGCTGCGAAGCTGCCTGAACGAGTCGCAGAAATCATAGCCATGCTCCGCCGCAGCCCTCTGCTGAGCCGCAGTACACATCATATCCCCCGCAAACATCAGCACCGCCCTGTTTTCGCCGCAGAAAAGCCTGCGCCCGCACTCCACCCGTGTGACAAAAACCTGCCTGTCGTCTGAGGTTATTCTGATATTCGCATGACCGCAGCGCTTTGCGGTAATCCTTCCGCCGCTGTCCACCGAAGCAACGGCGGTGTTATCCGACTCAAACACCGCCTGAGGTGTGCCGTTGTTCAGCTCCCAGTTAAGCGCGGCGGTTTCGCCGGGTTCAAGACATATGGTATTCTGCGCCTTCAGCTTGTCCGATACCGGCACAAACGGCAGCCTCTCAGATAATTTACCGAGAAGCTCCCTGCCGTTTTCCTTTTTATAGGCGCACACCTCCGCAAGATACGTCTTTCCGTTGATGAAGCCGATTATGCCTTTTTCGCAGCCCTGCGAATATCTCGCCTTGATAAGCTTGTCCGGCTCGTCCGCCGCATAGAAATACACACGGTATCCGTCTGCGCCGCCGACAGGCTCCCAGCGCAACGCCACGGAACTGTCGCGCCCTGCGGCAGCAAACCCTTGCGGTGCTTTAAGTTCCAACGCCATATTCTCCAACCTCTCATTCCAACCCAAACGCAGTTCTCATTTCCTCAAGCTTATCATAATTCCTGTAAAATGAATAATATGCGCTGCAAAAATGCTGTATATCGTCTATCCTTATCCTATAACCGTCATGCCGCACGAAGAATGCCCCCAGCACCGCAGACGGATTTTTCAAATACATCACATATTCGGGATAGCCGTAGCCGTTGAGCATATAGTCCGCGCGATAATATATCGTATCAACAAGTTCCTTCGCATGGAACTGTGTAAGGCGGGAGCATTCCGGCCCTTGCTCCATTATGCGCGAATAAAGCTCAAAGGTAACGCACAGCAGCTCGAGATATGTGTGATAGGTGGTGTCCTGATCGTGTATCCTGCGCAGGTTCACGTCCGCATTTTTCAGCCCGAAGCTGAGGTATTTGTCCTCCGGAAGATATTTCGTCAGCTCGTTCATGGCATACGCCACCCAGTGATCTCGGTATTTTTCGTATTTCTCGAGAATAAATCTGTCCGCAGCCAGCGAAGCTGCCTCCAGCCACTTGCTTTCTCCTGTCAGCCCGTACAGCCGGCACAGCGCAAATACCGCCTCACCGTCATAATAAACCGTGCGGAATTTTTCCTTATGCGTAAGGCTCGGAAAATTCAGGACATGGAAAAAGCTGCCGTCGCTCCTGTTGAACAGCTCCAAAATGCCGTTGCCGAGCTCTCGGCAAAGTCTGTCGTACTTGTCGCTGCCTGTGACGCTCATATATTCCGTCAGCATTATGACCGCCAGCGCATTCCCGCCGACCTTCACCTCGCTGCGGTTGGTATCGGCGAGGAATACGGTGTTCAGCCGCCCTTCCCTGTCGGGGTACTTTTTGTAGGTATTCGCCACCATATACCCCGTTGCCTTGATTATCTGATTGAGCGTGAATTTGTCCCCGGTAAGCCGATAGGAGCATATCATGCTCCAGATAGCCGACGAATGACGCAGTATATTGTACCCCGGTATCTCCGTGTGATTTATCGGATAGCAGCCGTACTCAAACCTGCCGTCCATTCTGACCTGCATTGAAAGATACTCCGACGATGTGGAAATAACCTCCAGCGCTTTATCTTTGTCGAACCTGCCGGAAATTCTCCTGCCGCAGTTATTGCCGCTGCCGTAAAGCACGGATACCTCGCCGCCGTCACCGCAAAAAAGGCTCTCGCAGTCGAACAGAGTTACCTCCTCCGGGAACTCTCTCAGCGTGGGAATATCGCAGGAAGCAAGATACTCGTTGACGACAGGAAGCTCGATCATATGCTTTTTGTAGGATATCACACGATTACCGTTTATCTCCGCCTCAATGAGCGCCGTTTCAAATCCGTCGTCAAAGGCGATCCCACGGCGGAAGAACTCGTTGCGGCTGTCGGCTATCAGCTGCTGCAAGACCGAGAAATTCACCCTCTCGGCAGACGACATGATGTCGGCCTTGACCCAGACCGGTGAATAGTCGTATCTTCTTACGAAATCCTCCGCCCTGCCGCACACCTGTTCCCACGCCCTTTCGGGGGAAGCGTCCGCCGCCCTGAATACGAAGGCACGCTCGTTTGTATCGCATACGGACAGGAATGCGGCGCACAAGCCTTCAGCGGCTTTTGCACACCGCTGAAAAGTTCCTTTGCCAAATTCCTTGTCCAGATTAGAAAGCTTATGCTTCAATACATTAACGTTCTCATTCATATTCCCTCCGATTTTCGGGGCTTATCCGGGTTTACTGTTTATAATTGTCCGAGTACTTTTGATCGTATGTCTTGGTTGGAATTTCTGCTTTTGGGCGCATACAATTTCAGCGCATACACACGAGTATTTTTTTGAAAAAAGCCAAAATCCGCCGCACAACATCAATGACGGACAAGCTGTTCCGCCGCCTTTCCCTCACGGGCAAGGCGCTCACGCTCCGCCTGAGGAAGTCTGAGGTAACTCGGCATAAGCGCCGCCGGATCGACGGACTCTTTCCCTTGAGCCGCAAGACACACGCCGCTGCCTCGCTGATATCGCAGGGGATAGGGGGCAAGCTCGTACCGCTGTTCCGTGAACTCTGCTACAAGCTCCGCACCGTCCCCGGCGAGAATAATCCTGCCGGACGCAGCGTTCAGGTCGGCGGCAAGCTCCTCAAGCCGTATTGCACGATCTCCGCACAGCCGTGTAATTATGCCGCCCTCGCTCTTGAACAGCGCATTGTATACCTGTCCGCAGCGTGCGTCCATACAGCAGACAATCGTTCCGTCAATGCCGGGGAAATTATACGCCGCAGCCTCCAGCGAGGAAACCGGCACGCACCTCTTCCCTGCCCCGAAGCACAAGCCCTTGACTGTGGAAACGCCGATACGAAGCCCCGTAAAAGAGCCCGGGCCCACGGTTACGGCCGCCAAATCAAGGTCGGCGACAGAAACTCCCGCACATTTCATCATGCTCTCCACCATCGGGAGCAGCGTCTGCGAATGTGTATGCCTTGTATTCAGAAACTGCTCGGCGATTATCCTGCCGCTGTCGTCCATAAGCGCACACCCTGCGGATATCGCAGAACTGTCAATACCTAATATCATAAACTCTCACTCCCTTTCACAGTCAATTGCCGCAGACTTTAATGCACCTCTCATCGTCACCGATTTTCTCAATGCGTATTTTCAGTATCTTACAGGAACGCTCCAACCGGCTCAGCTCCTGCTCTAAGCCCTCGATATTCTCGCTCCATTCAGCGGCAATGATACCGCCGCGGTCAAGATAATCGAAGAAGCCTATCGCATACAGGTCATCGTAGCTGTCAATGCGGTAAAGATCGAAGTGGAACAGCGGAAGTCTGCCCTCGAGATACTCGTTGACCAGCGCAAAGGTGGGACTTGTCACGGTGTCCGTTATCCCCAGCGCCGCCGCCAGTCCCTTTGTAAATGTGGTCTTGCCTGCGCCCATGTCGCCCTCGTACAGGATAATATCCCCCGCTTTAAGCTTCGAGGCAATCTCGGCGGCTATATGCGCCGTGTCCTCCGGGCTGTGAGAAATGTACTCAAATTCCCCCATCAGAAAAGACCCGTTATCCTGCCGTCGGCGTCAACGTCGATATTATCCGCGGCGGGAACCTTAGGCAGACCCGGCATTACCATGACATCACCGGTATAAACCACCACGAAGCCTGCTCCTGCGGAGGCTCTGACGTCGCTGACGGTTATGGTGAAATGCTCCGGCTTGCCGAGCTTGGTCGGGTCGTCTGACAGGGAATACTGCGTCTTTGCAACGCACACGGGAACTCTGTCCAGCCCCAAACTCTCTATCTCCTTCAGCGCCTTGTCTGCCTTGGGCGTAAAGCTTACACCGTCCGCGCGGTATATCTCCCTTGCGATTATATCCAGCTTCTCCCTGACAGTGAGCTTCTCGTCGTACAGCGGCTTGTACTCGCTTACAGTGTTTGCGATTGTTTCCGTCACTGCGTCGGCAAGCTCAATACCGCCCTCTCCGCCCTTGAGGAACACATCGGAGAATGCAACCCTGACGCCGAGCTTCTCGCAGTAGTCCTTAACTATCGCTACCTCGGCGTCGGTGTCGGTGTAGAAGTGGTTTATCGCCACCACAACGGGAACGCCGAACTTTTTCAGGTTCTCGATATGAACTCCGAGGTTTACGATACCCTTTTGAAGAGCTTCTGTATTCTCCTTGGTGAGGTCGGGCTTTGCAACGCCGCCGTTGTATTTCAGCGCACGGATAGTAGCCACCAGCACGGTGCAGTCCGGCTTTAATCCGGCGAAGCGGCACTTGATGTCGAAAAACTTCTCCGCACCCAAGTCGGAGCCGAAGCCTGCCTCGGTGATGGTGTAATCGGCGAGCTTCATTGCAAGCCTTGTCGCTCTTACGGAATTGCAGCCATGGGCGATATTTGCGAACGGGCCTCCGTGAATGAGCGCAGGGTTGCCCTCAAGGGTCTGGACAAGGTTGGGATTTACAGCGTCCTTGAGCAGAGCGGTCATTGCGCCCACCGCCTTAAGGTCACGGGCGAACACCGGCTCTCCGGAATAGGTGTAAGCCACCAGAATATTGCCCAGCCGCTTCTTCAGATCCTCAAGGTCTGCGGCAAGGCAGAGTATCGCCATTATCTCGCTTGCAACCGTTATCTGGAAGTGATCCTCGCGGGGAATGCCGTTCACCTTTCCGCCCATGCCGACAACGATATTGCGGAGCGCCCTGTCGTTCATGTCAAGCACACGCTTGAAAAGTATCCTGCGGACATCAATTCCGAGAGCGTTGCCCTGCTGGATATGATTGTCGAGGAGTGCGGCAAGCAGGTTGTTTGCTGCGGTGATGGCATGCATATCCCCGGTGAAGTGCAGATTTATGTCCTCCATCGGCACTACCTGAGCATACCCGCCGCCGGCAGCGCCGCCCTTTATGCCGAACACAGGCCCCAATGACGGCTCTCGCAGAGCCAGAATAGCCTTTCTTCCCGTCTTGTTCATTGCTTCGCACAGTCCCACGGAGGTAGTTGTCTTTCCCTCGCCTGCGGGAGTGGGGTTGATGGCGGTCACGAGTATCAGCTTTCCGTCCGGCTTATCCGCAAGTCTGTTAAAAAGCTTCTGGGAGAGCTTTGCCTTGTAGTGTCCGTAAGGCTCAAGCTCTTCCTCTTCTATACCGAGGTTTGCCGCAATCTCGGTAATCTTCTTCATCTTCGTCTGCTGTGCGATCTCTATATCTGTAAGCATTGTTGTCCTCCGTATTACATCAGTGTGAACTGATCTATATCTTCGTCTGTTGCCGTTCCTGCCGAGGGAATGGACTTTATTCGCAGCGCTTCCGTGTCCTTCACGCCGCTCGCTTCTGCCGGATAAGCAGCGGCAAGCTCCGCTTTTGTCAGGCGCATAACCTGAACGCCCTGAGTATCTCTTGCCGCCTTGGGAAGCACCAATGCGGTGTTGAACGTCAGCGCCTTTCCTGCGGTCGATTTCAGCACAAAATCGGTATCGCCGCTTATCAGGAACATTCCCACAAGCTCCGACAGGTCGGAATATGCTCCTGAAAGCTTGCGCCGCCTTGTCTTTGTTTCATAGCTGGAAAGCGGCACCTTTGCGCACTTTCCGTTGCGGAAGAACATGACAAGCGTCTGGCTGTAATCCTCGGTCACCGCCATGAAGCGTATGCTTTCGCCGTCGTCAAAGCCGAGCTTTGCGGGGACATAATCGCCCATTGCGCTCGCCTTTGTTTCGTCGAAATCGGCGCAGCGGGATTTGTAAACCTGATGTCTGTCGGTAAAGAACAGCAGCTCTGCCCCGCCGTTTACCTCGCCGGAATACACAATCTCGTCGTTCTCCTTGAGCTTATGCTGACCGCTCATGCGCAGCGACTGCGGCGTGATTTTCTTGAAATAACCCTCTCTGGTGAGGAATATATTGACCGGGCCGTACTTTACGGGTTCTTCCTCTGCGGCGGCGGTTTCCTCCACGTCATAAAGGAACATCGTGCGCCGAGGCTGACCGTATTTCTTGGAAATATCGCGCAGCTCCTCAATTATGAGCGAGTTCACTCGGCGGTCGCTTCCGAGTATATCCTCCATGTCTGCGATTTCCTTTTCAAGGTCGGCGGTTTCCTGCGTCCGCTTGAGAATATATTCTCGGTTGATGTGCCGCAGCTTTATTTCTGCCACATACTCCGCCTGAACCTCGTCAATGCCGAAGCCTATCATTAAGTTCGGCACTACCTCGGCTTCCTCGTCCGTTTCTCGTATAAGCTTTATGGCATAGTCGATATCGAGAAGTATCTTTTTCAGACCGTTGAGCAGGTGCAGCTTTTCCTTTTTCTTTTTAAGGTCAAAGGCCACACGGCGCTTCACGCAGCCTCGGCGGAATATCGTCCACTCGTTCAGTATCTCGTATACTCCCATGACCCTCGGCGTACCGTTTATCAGCACGTTGAAGTTGCAGTTGAAGTTATCCTGAAGCGGCGTCAGCCGAAACAGCTTGTTCATCACTGCGTCGGGGTCTTGACCCTTTTTCAGGTCGAACGCCAACCGCAGACCCGACAGGTCGGTTTCGTCGCGAACGTCGGAAATTTCCTTTATCTTTCCGTCCTTGACAAGCTCCACTACCTTGTCGATTATTGCCTCGACGGTGGTGGAGGGCGGTATCTGCGTAACCTCTATGCAGCGTGCCTCCGGGTCGTAGTTATATACCGCACGCACCTTTACCGCGCCCACTCCGGTACGGTATATCTTGTTCATCTCGGCTTCGTCATAGACTATATAGCCTCCGCCGGGGAAATCCGGGCCTTTCAGCGTGGAAAGCACGTTATGCTCCGGGTCTTTCATCAGCGCAATGGTGGTGTCGCATATTTCGCTCAGATTAAAGGAGCAGATATTGCTCGCCATGGATACCGCCAGACCGAAGTTGCTGTTCACCAGCACCGCAGGATATCTCACCGGGAACAGGCTCGGCTCCAGCATGGTGTTGTCGTAATTCGGCACCATGTCCACGGCGTCCTTGTCTATCTCGGCGAAAAGCTCTCCGCTTATCGGCTCGAGCTTCGCCTCGGTGTATCGTGAAGCGGCATACGCCATATCTCTGGAATAGGCCTTGCCGAAGTTGCCCTTGCTGTCAACATACGGGTGCAGCAGCGCCTCGTTTCCCCGTGCAAGTCTTACCATAGTTTCATATATTGCGGCGTCGCCGTGGGGATTCAGCCGCATGGTCTGACCGACGATGTTGGCGGATTTTGTGCGGTTTCCCGTCAGCAGACCCATCTTGTACATTGTATAAAGCAGCTTGCGGTGAGAGGGCTTGAAGCCGTCGATTTCGGGCAGCGCACGGCTGACGATGACGCTCATCGCATAGGGCATGTAGTTCTCCTCAAGAGTGCTTACTATGTCCTTCTGCTCGACTATTCCGCTGCCCTCGATATAAGCCCCCGCTATCGGAGAGCTGAACCGCTTGGGCTGCTTTTTCGGATTACTTTTCTTCAAAGAAATACTCCCTTTATTTCAAATCAGCTTATGTCCGCCGCAGCGAGATACTTGCTTCCGTTATCCCTGATGAACCTCTTGCGCCCCTCAAGGTCGTTGCCCAGAAGGACGTCAAACATCTCACGGGTAGCCGCCGCATCGGTGGGATTTACCTTTATAAGGCGGCGTGTTTCGGGGTTCATGGTGGTAAGGCTCATCATGTCCGGGTCGTTCTCGCCCAGACCCTTGCTTCGCTGAATGCCGTACTTTGTATCGCCTATCATGCCGAGTATCTTCGTTTTCTCGGGTTCGGTGTAGGCAAAATAGGTGCGCTCCTTGGTGGTTATCTCGTACAGCGGTGATTCCGCAATATAGACATATCCCTTTTCGATAAGCGTGGGACACAGTTCCTGTATCATCGTCAGTATCAGCGTGCGTATCTGGAAGCCGTCCTCATCGGCATCGGTGCAGATAACGATCTTGTTCCAGCGCAGATTGTCAAGGTTAAAGGTGGACAGCTGCTTGTTCGCCTTTGTCTTTACCTCAACGCCGCAGCCCAGCACCTTGATGAGGTTGGTGATGATCTCGCTTTTGAATATCTTGTCGTAGCTTGCTTTAAGGCAGTTCAGTATCTTGCCCCTCACGGGGATAACCGCCTGAAATTCAGCGTCCCTTGCAAGCTTTACCGAGCCTAACGCCGAGTCGCCCTCCACAATATAGACCTCTCGCCGGGAAACGTCCTTGCTGCGGCAGTCCACGAACTTGTCTATGCGGTTGGTGAGGTCGATAGTGCCGGTGAGCTTCTGGAGCGTACTCTGGCGCACCTTGTCGGCATTCTCTCGCGAACGCTTGTTGATAAGCACCTGCGTGCCTATCTTCACAGCCTCGTCCGGATTTTCCAGAAAATACACCTCAAGCTGATGCTTGAGCCATTCCGTCATAGCTTCTGTGATGAACTCGTTGGTGACTGCCTTTTTCGTCTGGTTCTCATAGCTTGCCTGAGTGGAGAAGTTGTTGGAGATGAACACAAGGCAGTCCTCAACGTCCTCCCACTTTATGCTCTTCTCGCCCTTGTTGTACTTGCCGCCGTTCTTGAGATAACCGTCTATCTGCGACAGAAAAGCCTTTTGCAGTGCCTTCTGCGGGCTGCCGCCGTGCTCCAGCCAGCTTGAGTTGTGGTAATGCTCGATGAACTGCACTTCCTTGCTGAATGTGAACGCAACGTTCAGCTTCAGCTTGTATTCGTCCTTATCCTCGCGGTCGCGTCCTTGCCGCTCCGCCATCCAGTGCTGAGGAGTGGTCAGCGACTTCTCACCGACTACCTCCAGCAGATAATCGCTGATACCGTTCTCATAGCAGAATATCTGCTCGGCAAACGTTCCGTCCTCATGCTGCTGCTTTAATACAAGCTCGACACCGTCGTTCACCACCGCCTGTCTGCGCAGGATATCCGCAAGATATTCCGCACCGATATCGATATCCGTGAACACCTCAAGGTCGGGCTTCCAGTGTATTTTTGTTCCGGTTGAGCCGTCGCCCTTCGACTTTTTGAAGCCCCGCTCGTCCTGAGTGACATTGAAGCCCTTTTCAAAGCGCAGCGAGTAGTTCCACTGCCCCCTGCGGCTCTCCACCTCCATATATTCGCTGGCAAACTGCGTGGCGCAAAGTCCGAGTCCGTTAAGACCCAGCGCAAACGAATAGTTTCCGCCGGAATTGTTGTTGTACTTGCTTCCGGCGTACAGCGTGCAGAACGCAAGCTCCCAGTTGTACTTATCCTCAGCCTTGTTGAAGTCTATCGGGATACCTCGTCCGAGATCCTCAACGGTAATGGACTTATCCTCGAAAAGCGTGATGGTTATGCGCTTTCCGTAGCCCTCTCTCGCCTCGTCTATGGAGTTTGAAATTATCTCGAACACCGAGTGGCGGCAGCCGTCCACGCTGTCAGAGCCGAATATTACTCCCGGCCGCAGACGTACCTGATCGGGGCCCTTCAGCGAAACGAGGTCGTTGTAATTATTTTCCTTTGCCATTTATGCATCTCCTTGAAACGATGTCATGCCAAAAGCGCATAACACCGCATTATCCTTTATAGTATATCACAAATCCAAAAAAAATGCAAGCCTTTCCATTATGGTCGATTGAAAACCTGCTGTGCCGCAAAGAATACATTAAAAATACCGTGGTACATATACCTCCGAAAGCGGCGGCACAACGGCACTCCGAAATAAATCAGAGAACGCTGACGTCGGCAAAAACGGGCTTTGCGGTGCGCTCACATATCCTTGAGAATTACGATAGGTATAGGCGGGCAATTTGGGCGATTTACAAACGGCATCTCAATGACGGTGTATCTGCCGCTGTCAATTGTCGGCAGATATTCAAGCAGTGCGTCACGCTCCTCGAAACCGGTTTCCCTGCCGTAATAAATTATCAGCGTCATTATACCGCCGCTTTTCAGCAGCTTCAGCCCTTTTTCTATTGCCGGAATGCTGGTGGATTTGTTGGTGAATATGTTATGGTTGCCCTTAGGCAGCCAGCCGAAATTAAAGGTGATACATGAAACTGTTCCCTCTTCGCAAACCTCGTCCATCTCGCTGTGGCTTTTGAGCAGGACGTCCGCACGGTCGGACATTCCGTTTTCCTCAAGCAGCGCGCGAGTGCTGTCCACGGCGTCCTGCTGGATATCGAAGGCGGTGACATGACCGCTCTCCCCTACAAGTCCTGCCAAAAAAAGCGTATCGTTTCCCCTGCCTGCGGTGGCGTCAATACAGATATCCCCCGGCTTTACCCTTTCTCGTATTATCCCGTGGATTATATTCAGTGCGCTGAAATGCTTTCTCGGATCCATTTTGACCTCCTGTAATATACATTATTTATGCGTTTGCACAAGGACTTTATAATTTATTATAGCATATTGTTTTCATGATGTAAAGCTTTTGGTACTGTCCGCCAAATCAAAAAACGCTCCGTAACCTATACGGCGGCGCTTGACAAAATCGGATAATAAGTATATAATATACGCTGAACGTTTATAACAGCACATACAAAAATGAACAAGGAAGGATAAACCATGTACGATCATTGGGCAAGCGTCTGGGGCAACGCTGTTTCCATCGGTGAGAACCGCCCGGAGAGCTACAACAGGAACCTGACGTTCCGCTACCCCATTTATTCTCAGTTCGCAGGAAAGGCCGTGCGGCTGACATTTGACAATTACTGCGGAACCGAACCTGTCACCTTCAACAGGGTGACCGTTTTCATTGACGGGAAATTCTACCCCATAACCTTCGGCGGCAGACGAGAGGTCACTATCGGTGCGGGGAAAAACACGGTTTCCGATGAGCTGCCCTGCGAAATACAGCCGCAAAGCCTTATCACGGTAAGCTTCTACTTCAAGGAATTTACGCAGCTTCGCTCCGCAGTGTTCACCAG
Source organism: uncultured Ruminococcus sp. (assembly GCA_964425035.1). GTDB lineage: Bacteria > Bacillota > Clostridia > Oscillospirales > Ruminococcaceae > CAG-115. The sequence continues at coordinate 951 of CAYRLM010000003.1, read as the reverse complement.
CGGGCCTCTCACCGAGGGCTATTACTCGATAGGTGACATGACCGAAACCGAGCTTATTCCCAAGGAAATAGAGCGAGGCATAAGCGTGATATACTTTCTCAGCAACGTGTCCGTTCTCACCCCTGCGGATAACCGCACCGTCGTATGCTACGGCGACTCCATCACGGCGCAGGACTGGCCGGAATATCTGACGCTCCGCTGCAACCGCGAGGACAAGCTTCACACAGCCGTCATACGCCGTGCCGCAAGCGGAACAAGAATGCTGCGTGAATACAACTGCATAACCTATGAATCCTACGGTCTGATGGGCAAAAAGCGCTTCCAGCACGAGGTTCCGACCGACGGTGCGGACACCGTGATAATCCAGCACGGAATAAACGACATAATCCACCCCGTGGGTACAGAGGTAAACCCGTTCCGCCCTATGAGCGACATGCCTACTGCGGAAGAGCTGACGGAATGCATGAAATACTACATAAACGAATCGCGCCGATTCGGATACAAGGTTTATGTCGGTACTCTACTGCCGATAGAGGGCTGGCGCACTTACGCACCTTTCAGGGAGGAGGTGCGCTCGCAGTTCAACGAATGGATACGCACCACCGACCTCATAGACGGGTGCATTGACTTTGACAAGGCGCTCGCCGACCCGGAACGTCCCACTCGAATGCTCGCCGCATTTGACAGCGGCGACCATCTCCACCCAAGCAAGGCGGGCTATAAGCAAATGGCAGATATAGTCCCCGGCGAGATACTTTTATAAATTATCGGTTCGGCAAAACATTTCACGTCACGGTCTATACAATCATATATCCCATATATCCCCGGAACATAACGTTCCGGGGATTTTAGACCGTCGAAAAAGCCCCGTTGGGGCTTTTCCGCCGAAACATCCCAGCTGCGCGCACTCACTGTCGGCTTTGCCGCCAGTTCGCACACTTGCTGGGATAG
>CAYRLM010000002.1:0-29174 GCA_964425035.1 uncultured Ruminococcus sp. | reverse complement strand
TCGTGGTATAATGTAAGTGACCAAACAAACACAACCACAGGAGGAACACAATGAGTCACTTGGATTATACACCCAAAAACAAAAAAGGTCAACATATTACCTATGAAGAAAGACAAAAAATCGAAATATTGCCGAAAACAGGGCACAATCCCGAGAAAATCGTTCAGCTTCTCGTATACCGCAGCAAGCGTACGATACAGCGTGAAATAGCCCTCGGAAAGGTTGAATTGCTCAACAGCGACTTAACTTATCGAGCCGAATACAGTGCAGACGCAGCACAGAAAAAGCGGGATTACAACAACACCGCAAAGGGTTGGACGCTGAAATTGGGCAGAAATTTTGTGCCGGTGGAACATAGTGAAAAAATAATAAATGTATAGTTTCCAAACCGAATAAGCTTGAACGCAGGCGTATTATGCCTATCCTTACAGTGCGTGGGAAAGAGGTGCAAACAAGCTGATAAGACGTTTTATTCCCAAGGGCGCTGATATTTCAATATATCCAAAGAAGTTCATCAAGTTTATTCAGATCCGGATGAACAATTATCCGAGGAAAAAGCTCGACCGGATTTCAGATTATGAGGTGTCACTTTCACTAAATTTGACAGCTTCACTCCGGTGACATTTTATATTGCAATTTTCATAATATAAGATTAAGAAAAATTACTTGCAATATCAACAAAAAAGTGCTACAATATAAAGGAACGCATTTTTTGCCGGAAAACCGGCTTGCAAATAAAACAGAGGAGATTTTCCGAAATGAAATTAGGCATGGTAGGTCTGCCGAATGTCGGCAAGAGCACCCTTTTCAACGCACTCACCAACGCAGGCGCAGAGTCTGCAAACTACCCGTTCTGCACCATAGAGCCGAACGTGGGCATAGTTTCCGTACCCGACGAGCGTCTGGACAAGCTTGCCGAGATGTACCGCCCCGAGAAATTCACGCCGGCAACGCTGGAGTTTGTGGATATCGCCGGACTGGTAAAGGGCGCTTCCAAGGGCGAGGGGCTTGGCAACAAGTTCCTGTCGAATATCCGCGAGGTGGACGCTATCGTGCATGTAGTCCGCTGCTTTCAGGACGACAACATAATCCACGTTGACGGCAGCATCGGCGCCGCAAGGGATATCGAAACCATAAACCTTGAGCTGATATTCTCCGATATTGAGATACTGGAGCGCCGCATTGACCGCACAAAGAAGCTCATGAAGGGCGACAAGAGCCTTGCAAAGGAGGCAGAGTTCCTCGAAGCTCTGCTCGAACACCTGATGGACGGAAAATCTGCGAGAAGCTACCCGTTCACCGACGAAGAGCGTCAGATGATAAAGGATACGCCGCTGCTTTCCAACAAGCCTGTGATTTATGCGGCGAACCTGTCCGAGGCCGACTTCACCGGGGACATCAACAGCAACCCGGAGTACCGTGCAGTATGCGATGTTGCGAAGCAGGAAAACGCAGAGGTTCTTCCTATCTGTGCGCAGATAGAAGCTGAGATATCCGGCATGAGCGACGAGGACAAGAAGCTGTTTTTGTCAGATATGCACCTTGAAAGCTCCGGCCTTGCGAGAATAATCAAGACCGGCTATCGGCTGCTGGGACTTATATCCTACCTCACCGCAGGCGTTCAGGAGGTTCGTGCGTGGACTATCACCAAGGGAACAAAAGCGCCACAGGCTGCCGGAAAGATACACACCGACTTTGAGAAGGGCTTTATCCGTGCGGAGATAGTTTCCTTTGACGACCTGATAGCGTGCGGCAGCATGGCGGCGGCAAAGGAAAAGGGACTTGTCCGTCTGGAGGGCAAGGAATACGTTATGCAGGACGGAGATGTAACGCTGTTCCGCTTCAATGTGTAGTCAATCGAGGAAATAGGTTTTCGGCAATCATTGTAACTATCGGAAGCACATCGGAGCGAGGGCTGATGAACAGGATTATACGCGGAAGAAACAACAATACCAAAAAGGTAAAGCTGCTTTTCATATCGCAGGTAGTGCTTGGAGTTATGCCGGTGCTGCTGCTCATCTTCTTTGTGTGGCGGGAGCTTTACGACACTCCCATTGTGGCGGCGGTTTTCATCATATTGATATTCCTGTGCAATGTGGCATACGGATTTATGGCAAGACACTATGCCGTGCTGCATTCCGGCGTAAAGGGAGAAAGGCGGCTGTTCCGCACGGTGAAGAAACTTCACGGAACTAACATTGTGTTCCACAATCTTCCCGTAAGATACAAGCGGGGCAGGTCGGAGCTGGATATGCTTATCGTGTGCCATTCGGGAGTGATTATCATCGAGGTGAAGAACCATTCCGGCACTATCAGCGGCTCATGGCGGGACGAAAAGTGGACGCAGCGCAAGCATTACCGTGACGGCAAGGTGACGGAAACGCCGATGGATAACCCCATCAAGCAGATGCGCCGCCAGAGGGATATCGTAAAGAGCATTCTGAATGCCGCCGGCGAGGACGTATGGATAGACACCGTGCTGTATTTTTCGTCCTCTAACGCACGGCTGAAGCTGTCGCTGCGCGAGAACGACTATGTGTGCTGCGAAAGTGCGGAACTGCTGGATTTTCTGAAATCCTATGACCGCGGAGAAACTCTGTCAAAAAGCCGAATGGAGCATATTGCACAGATACTTAGGGACAGTTCGGGAGTTTAAAAATGTAAAATAGATTTTGGGGGAAGCAGACCGCTTCCCCTTTTTATTTGTTTGTCAGTCGGTTTTGGGCGGCAGGAACGGGTACAGCTGCGCATAGCTGTCCAAGTTCTCGCCGTTTATCGCCGGGATAAGCCCGGTGCAGTCGCCGGCGCAGCCGGAGTTCATTGTGGTATCCTGCAGCTTTCGGGCTTCCTCAGGGCGCTCTTCCGGCGGATATGGCATTGTCATCACATCATCTCCTTTCGGAGGTATTTTCTGCGTTTTCCGCCGAATAATGCATGGCTTATGCGATTTATGTGTCAGCTATTGCAGCTGCTCATGAGATACAGACTGATTTTGTGCGATAACTCCGTTACGGCAAATTTCGGTCTGATTCTCAATACTTTTCCTAAGGCAGCGTCCATGATTATTGTCGTGAGATTATGCCGCAGTTTTTTTGTGCAATATGACGTAAAAGACGTAGGCAAGCGTGTGTTAAAGGCAGTCCAGCCGTTAATTGTGCGGTGCTGCCCTAAAGTTTGTCCGATATATGTTGCAAATATAATTACATCATATTACAAATAATGAAATCAATCGCTTGCAATTAATTGAACAATGTGATATAATACCATTATATTATATCATAAATGACAAATATTCTGATTTATATTATATATGGGAGAAGGAATGTTTTTATGAACAGCACATCTGCTTCTGCCGCAAAATGGGGATTGAGCGGCTTTCAGCTGAAGCTTATCGCAATTGCGGCGATGGTCGTTGACCATGTCGCATGGGCGTGCGTTGATTTTTTTACGCCGCTCGGTCAGATAATGCATATCATAGGCAGGCTGACCATACCGATTATGTGCTTCTTTATATCGGAGGGTATAAAACACACTAAAAATACCAAAATGTATATTTTCCGGCTGGCTGCTTTCGGTGTTCTTTCCGTTATTCCGTTTTATATGTTTTTCGGGGATATGTACGGATACCGACAGAATATAATGTTCGACCTGTGCGCAGCATTGCTTACGGTTCTGGCTGTAAGGTCGAAGTCGCTCAGACTTGCGGAAAAAATCATAAATATCGCTCTTATCACCGCATTGTCGCTGGCGCTGGGAGGCTGGCCGATACTTCCTGCGGTTCTGGTGCTGATATTCTATTTTGTGAGCGATTTCAGAAAGCAGTGCCTGTATGTGTCGCTGGCGGTGCTTGCGCTTGCCGCACTTACGGTGGCGGCGTCGCTGCTGAACGATACCTTACATCTGACGCAAAACGGTACGGTATGGTATGAAAAGCTGTATCTTCTGGGATTTGTTCTTGCGCTGCCGCTTATCGGGCTTTATAACGGCAATCGGGGAGGGTTCAGGCATTCCGGGCTTATTTTCTACATATTCTATCCGCTGCACCTGCTGGTGCTGGCGCTGCTGTTCGTTCCGCAGACCATATCCGTATATAATATTTATGTGTTTACAAACGTGATTTCGCTTGTTACGCTTATCACGCTCATAGTAATTATCGCATTGTCAAGACCGTCAAAGCCTATGCCGGCCATTATCCTGCTTATAGCGTTTGCGGCGATGTTCAATGTCGCATTTATACTGGAGATATTGTCTGATGATTTGGAATGCATAAAGGCTATCATAAAAGTCGAATATTTCGCAATGTGCGGCTGCGTTTGGGCATATACGAAATTTATAGACGATTTCTGTCACATCAGGATGACGCATACGGTATATTACGTTGAGTGCGCTTTTTTGGCAATAACGCTTCTGGAGGTATTCACGCTGGAAAACAACAATATTTTCTATTCCGGTCTGGAAATGGATACCGAAGGGCTGTTCCCGAAGGTTTCCGTAACTCCGGCAATAGGATATGTGATTTTCTATGTAATGTTTTCGGTGATTTTTATCGGCGGAGCGGTATTCTGTGCGATAAAATGCAAAAAAAGCGTGGGAATAGAAAAAAAGCGAATGAGAATGATGTTTTTCGGCTCGCTGTGCGTATGGGCGGAAATTGCCGCAAACATTTGCGGCCTTACGGGCGGTTACGACTTTATATGCCTGGGTATGCTTTCAACGTCGGTGTTCTTCACCATCGCAATAATAAAATACGGGTATTTCGACTCCATTCAGGCGGCTAACGACAACGCAATAAATTTCGCCATGGAGGGTATCCTCGTTACCGATACCGACGGAAGAATTCTGTTCTACAACAAGGCAATAAAAGAGCTGTATCCCGTTCTTGAGGAAAATCTCCTGCTGTCCGATATAGGAATAAATGCGGCGCTTTCCTCCGAAACCAGCACCGCAACGGTAGAAAACGGCGACAGGATTTTTGAGCTGAGGGCGGATCCGCTGACGGAATACGGTCATGTTCAGGGATATATGATATGGGCGATAGATATGACCGACCACTACAAGAACCTGGAGCTTATACGCAGCAAGGCGGAAACCGACGCCCTCACGGGAATGAGCAACAGAAGCCATTTCGAGCTGCGTCTTAAAAAATATCTGTCCGACCGCCGCAGCGGTACAATGGTAATGTTCGACATGGACAACTTCAAGTATGTAAACGACAATTTCGGGCATGGAGCGGGAGATAAGGTGCTTATACTCTTTGCGGATATTGTCAAGCGCATGACGAGAGATAACGACCTGAAATGCCGTATAGGAGGAGATGAATTCTGCGGCTTTATCACCGACGCCACCGACAAAAAGGCACTGTCTAACCTTGCGGAGAGGATAATCGGCGGCTTTGCCGCAGGTCTTGCCGAAAACGGTCTGCCGACGATAACAACGGTGTCGATAGGCTTTGCCATATATGACGGAACAAGCGAGGAGGCGTTCTCCAAGCTGTACGGCAAGGCGGACAAGGCGCTGTATCACTCCAAGAACAACGGGAAAAATACTTACAGCTTTTATGATGAGATTTAGATAATCGTGGAGTTGTTTCGGAAATCAAAAACGCAGCAAACGCCGATATGTATTTGGCTTTGCTGCGTTTTCTCTTCTTGCGGGGAAATCGGTTCGGCAAAAAACGAAGCCGCTCGACTTACGGCAATTATGCGCCGCTGCACGGTTTTTTTCAAATATACAGTAAATTCCTTGAAATGTAAGTGAAAATGTGATATACTATAAAATATAGACTTCGGGCGGCACTGCGCTTGTTTGTATTTTTCCGCCGTATTGCACGACAATAATCATGCGGTGCCGCCTTAAAACAGAAAGAACGGCGTAAGAAACGCTCTTATCGCCGACCGAATCAAGGAGATAATTATAATGCAGGTAGTAGCAATAGTGGGACGACCCAATGTGGGAAAGTCCACGCTTTTCAATAAGCTGGTGGGTCAGCGGCTTTCAATCGTGGACGACAAGCCGGGCGTTACCCGTGACCGCATATACAGCCGCTGCGAGTGGCTGGGCAGAGAGTTCATGCTCATCGACACCGGAGGCATAGAGCCTAAGACGGACGACGTTATCCTTGCCCAGATGCGCGAGCAGGCTATGCTTGCGGTGGAACGTGCGGACGCAATAATTTTCGTGACGGATATCACCACGGGCGTTACCGCAAATGACAGCGATGTGGCTTCCATGCTGATAAAGAGCGGAAAGCCCGTTGTGCTTGCGGTCAACAAGGTGGACGGCATAGGCACTCCTCCCCCGGAGATTTACGAGTTCTATAATCTGGGGCTGGGCGACCCTATCGCAGTTTCCTCCGTACACGGTCACGGCACGGGCGACCTGCTTGAGGCGGTATTCGAGAATCTTCCGCCCGAAGAGCCGGACGAATATGACGCCGACGCCATAAAGGTGGCGGTCATAGGCAAGCCGAATGTCGGCAAGTCCTCCCTCATAAACAAAATATCCGGCGAGGAGCGCTCCATCGTATCCGACATTGCCGGAACTACCCGTGACGCAATTGACACCGAGATACGCCGTGGGGACGACAGGTTCATATTCATCGACACCGCCGGAATGCGCCGCAAGGCAAAGGTCACGGAAAATATCGAGCATTTCAGCGTGCTTCGGGCGCTCATGGCGGTAGACCGAGCAGATGTGTGCGTTATCGTTATCGACGCTGTTGTCGGATTTACCGAGCAGGACAGCAAGGTGGCGGGCTATGCCCACGACAAGGGCAAGGCGTGCGTGATTGCCGTAAACAAGTGGGACGCCGTTGAGGACAAAACGGATAAGACCATGGAGGATTTCCGCAAAAAGCTGGAGATAGATTTCTCGTTCATGTCCTATGCGCCGTTCGTGTTCATTTCCGCAAAGACGGGTCAGCGTATCGACAAGCTTTTCGAGCTGATAAAGTATGTCCATGAGCAGCATTGTATGCGGATTTCCACAGGCGTTCTCAACGATATGCTGAGCTATGCCACCTCGAGAGTTCAGCCGCCCTCTGACAAGGGCAAGCGGCTGAAGATATACTATATGACGCAGGCTTCGGTATGCCCGCCGAATTTCGTTGTTTTCTGCAACAGCAGGGAACTGTTCCATTATTCGTATCAGCGATATCTCGAGAACCAGCTGCGTGAAACCTTCGGGCTTGAGGCTACGCCGATAAAGCTCACTATCCGCGAAAGGGGAGAATGATGGAACGCATACTGTCTGATTTCGTCCGCCGCCGCAGAGGAATGCTGATAAAGTGCGTTATCATATCGGCGGCGATGTGGGCGGCTGCATGGATACCCATGATATTCTCGGGCGGCTGGAGCGAGTGGCTGCGTTGGGTATGGGGAATAGCTGCCGCGGTGCTGTCGGCTGCGGTGGCTGTGCTGCTGATAAGGGCGTTCGCAGAAATAACGGGCGTTGCACCGTCAAGGCTCAGAAGTCAGCTCAGCGCAATTCCCGAAAAAGAACGCAGCGAGATATTTGAAGCCTACCCCAACGCAAAATCGCTGGGGGAGCGGTGGTTTCTGCCGGAGCATATACTGTTCTACACCAACCGCCGTGCGGTGATACTGCGCTATGACGCAATAAAGACCGTTTCGCCGAAAAAGGACGGGGATCTGCTGCTTGTCACCTCGCAGGGGGATATCACCATGCCGGTGAAAGACGGCGAAAACGGCGGCATCATCTATGCGGTGCTTCGCAGCCGCAATCCCGACATAAAGTCGGATTTCGGCGACGCTGAAAAAAACACCGAAAAAGAAACCGAAAGGACATAAACACACAATGATGTGGATCTGCTATATTATCATGATTGCCGTGCCGTATCTGCTGGGCGGTATCAATACTGCGCTGATAGTCACAAAGCTGCGCACCGGAAAGGACATACGCACCATGGGCAGCGGCAATGCGGGACTTACCAACACGCTGCGCACACAGGGAAAGGCGGTCGCCGGAATAGTGCTGCTCGGCGACGTGGCTAAGGCGGTGCTTGCGATATGGGCGGTAAGGCTTGCTTTTCTGTACATCGGCGGCGTGGACACCCATCTGTTGGAAAACGGTATGAACTGGGTCGGCTATATGGCGGGCTTCATGGCAGTGGTGGGACATGTGTTCCCGGTGTATTACGGGTTCAGGGGCGGAAAGGGTGTGCTGGCGGCGGTTTCGGCGATATTCACGCTGGATTGGCGGACGGGCTGTCTGCTGCTGTGCGTGTTCATCGTGCTGGTGGCGATAACAAGATATGTTTCGCTGGGCAGCTGCGTTGCTTCGGCGCTGTACGGCTTCGGCACGCTGATATTCGTGTATTTTATTGACGGCGATCCGTCGGGCATTGTATGTACTTTCATAGCTTTCTTTACTGCGGCGCTTGTCATATACATGCACCGAGGAAATATTCACAGGCTTATCACCCACACCGAGAAGAAGCTGGGCGAAAAAGCAAAGTAATTCGGAGGCACATCATGGCTAAAATAACCATACTGGGCTGCGGCTACGGCACGGCTCTCGGCGTATTATTCACCACCTACGGTCACGAGGTGATGACATGGACAAAATTTGAAAACGAGGCGGAGCTGCTTCGCACGGAGCGAGAGCACAAGCGGCTTCTTCCGGGAGTTAAGCTGCCGGAGGCTCTGGGAGTTACCACCGACCCCAAGTGCGTGAGCGGCGCCGACATTATCCTGATAGCTATTCCGTCGCCGTTTTTCAGGGAGGCTGTACGGGCGGTGAAGCCCTATGTCGATAAGGACACCGTTGTGATAAACGTCAGCAAGGGGCTTGAAGCGGACACCGGCTATCGGCTGTCGCAGATAATCACCGAGGAGCTGCCCGATAATCCCGTGGGAGTTATCACGGGTCCCTGCCATGCCGAGGAAATTGCACGGCTGGTGCCGACAACCGAGGTCTGCGCAGGCTATAAGGACGGCATTGCGGACTATATCCAGCGCACTCTGTCCAACGAGCGCTACCGCATTTACACCAACGACGACGTTGTCGGCTGCGAGCTTGGGGGAGTTCTCAAGAACCCCATCGCACTGGGCTGCGGAATTGCGCGGGGAATGGGACTGGGCGACAATACTGTCGCTGCGCTGATGACCAGAGGAATGACCGAGATAACCCGTCTGGGAGTAGGTCTGGGCGCAAACTGGAAAACCTTCACCGGTATGGCGGGAATAGGCGACCTGATAGTTACCTGCACATCGCTGCACTCGCGAAATTTCCGTGCCGGAAATCTTATCGGAAACGGCGTGCCGGCTGCCGAGGCGGTGGCGCAGGTGGGTACCGTCGAGGGCTACACCAGCGGCAGGATAGCCTATCGTCTGGCACAGGAAAAGGGCATAGACACCCCGATAATCGAGCAGATAGTGAAAATCTGCTACGAGGGCAGAGATCCCAAGGAGAGCATTTCGGCGCTGATGACGAGAAAGAGCAAGCACGAACGAGAAGTGTTCTGGATGGATTGAAGCAATAATTTGGATTGGGGTAATTATGAACCAGAAAATTCCCTCCACGATAAGGGAACAGATACAGAAGCTCAAGCAGCGGGGCTGCGTCGTCGAGGACGAAAAGCAGGCGGAGGAAACGCTGAAATACATCAACTACTTCCGTCTGTCGGATTACTTCGCACCGTTCACCGTATCAAAGGGGCGGTATGAGGACGGAACCACCTTCGCAAAGGTGCTTCGTGTGTACGAGGCTGACAGAAAGCTGCGCAGCATTCTCCTTGCCTCTCTGGAGGAAACGGAGATAGCCATGCGGGCGGCGATATCCAATTATCATGCGCTGAAATACGGCGCACTGGGGTATCTCAATCCGTCCTCGTTCGATTTTCGTCACAATCATCAGCAGTTTCTGAACAAGGTAAAGCACCTTATCGAGGTGAACGAGGACAGGGAGTTTGTACGGCACTACAACTCGAAATACTGCGGCGCATTTCCGCTGTGGGTGGTGATGGAGCTTTTCAGCTTCGGCACGCTGGCGTTCTTCTATAAGGATATGCAGAGCGCCGACAAGAAAGAGATAGCCGACCGCTATTACGGCTGCTCCAGTACGGAGCTTGACAACTGGCTGTTCTGCCTGAACGAGCTGCGCAATTATTGTGCGCACTACAATCGGCTTTACGGAAACAGCTTCCCCGTTATGCCGAAAACCCCGAAGGATATGGATACGGAGCTGAAGCCGGACGTTTTCGGCTACATCATAGTCATGAAGCAGCTTGCCCACGACCGCAAAAGCTGGAACGAGCGTGTGGTAAAGCCCGTAGCAAGACTGATACGCAAGAATTCCGATGTGCTGAGATTGGACGATCTCGGCTTCCCGGACGATTGGGAAAGACTGCTTGCGTGGGAGGAAACGGCCGAATAAATACGGTATTCGGGAGCGTTTCCCGCCATGGGAAAGGGTGGTGAGCATGTCCGATAAATTCCGCCTGATGATGGACAGCAAGGCTAAGACAAAGAAAGAAATAGCGCAGGAGCTGAAGCGAATGATCGAACTTAAAGCTCGCCCTGCCGAAAACTCTGCGGAGCGAGAGGATATTTCCGCAGCAATAAGAAAAACCGTTCGGGACAGGATAAGCCGCATTGTCCGAGAGGTTGTCGAGGAGGCAATGCAGGATCAGTCCGCAGGCTCCCGCGGGGAGAAAATACCGCCGAGAGAGCCAAGGGACAACGTTGAATACATCAAGGGTTCCGGGACTATTGAGCCCGACGAGCTTGCTTACGCTCCGTCCGAATTTGAGGACGACTTCGAGGGCGGCGCTGTCCGCGCGAGGATAGCGGAAATGCGCAAGCTGAGCCAGCGCTTCTATAACGGCTATATGCTTAGGCAGTGCGCCGAGGAAACGCTGGTAAAGCAGGGCGAATACGTCAAGGACGTCACGGACGATTTCGGCAGAAACTGCTTCTGCGGAATAGACCGCCCGATATACGGGGCGCTGTCCACAGACCAGCTGCGCACCTACTTCACATGGCGCACTCTGGCGCGCAAAGGCATATACGGCAAGACGGACAAGCCGTATATCCTGCTGTATTGCTACGAGCTTTTGAACCGTATCGGCGTGACTTCCGCAGCCGACGCATACGAGCGGCTTGCAGACGTGTGGGAGGGCTGCCACGGGTTCTGTCCGTCGCTGGACTCGCTTATTCCGAGGTGGCTCAAGGATTTCAGGGCGTATAACGAGCTGGGGGATAATGTGCTGCCGGCTTCTGCGGAAAATCCCTCGGGGATAACCGCAGGGAGCGATGTCGAGGATATTCTCGCACGGCGGTATTCCCGCAAGCTGGATTATATGGCGCAGCGTTCCTCCTACAACCTCAAAGGGAGTATTTTTTATTCCGAAAGCACACGGCCTATGCTGGAGGGCGCTCTCGAAGCGGCTCTTATCTCGCTGGACGGTTACTTTGCGGAAAAGGGCGTGACAATGTTCGAGCTTATCTGCGGCAGACTGTGCAAGGATCACAGCTGGACACCGTTTGCGGGGGCGTATGTCGATCTTGACCGCATGGACGGCTTTCACGCCCTGAAAATAAGCCCGCTGGAGCAATACGGCATAAAGCGGGGGCAGCCTTGTCTTGAAACGTTCGAGCAAGCGCCCTATTATCACTTTATCGGCTGGGTGCTGAAAAGCGCAGAGAGTGTGCTGAGAAAGCGCACGGGCTTCCGCTATGGCATTTCTGCGAATATTACCCCGGTGCTGGAAGATATGACGAACCGTGACAAGCTTTATTCCGCAGTGAACGCACCGGAATTTTCGGAACTGGTAAAAACCGCAGTGGAGCAATGGTGCGACCTGCACGGAATATTCCCGCCCCAAAAGCGGAAGAAGCGCAGCGCATACAACTATGACGAAGCGCCGCAGAACGAGCCGGCGGCTGTGCGAAAGCCGGTGGAGATAGACGTGGGCAAGCTTGCGAAAATACGGCAGGAAGCGGACGAAACCACACGAAAGCTTATTGTGGAGGAGCCTGACGACGCAGCCTGCGAGAGCATAACCGAGCGTGCCGCGGAAATAGAAGAGGACAGCTTCGGGGAGCAAACGGCGGAGCTTGCGGAAAATTACTCCGAGTATAACAGCGAAAATATAATACCCTGCGCATTTGACGGACTGGCGGACGGCTGGCGTGAATTTGCAAAGGGAATGTCGGCAGAGGATATTTCGCTGCTGAAAGCGCTGCTGGACGGAAACGCCGAGGAGCAGTGCCGCAGCCGAGCGGTAATGCCGGAAACGGAATACGACCGTATAAACGCCGCAGCAATGGAAAATATCGGCGATATCCTGATAGAAAACGGCGCAATAATCGAGGATTATATTCGTGACATTGAAAACATTGTATCACTTGCATAAGAAAGGCATTGTATGATTACTGTAAGAAGAGCGGAGGAAAAGGACGCAGACCGCATATTGAAGCTGCTGAGCGAGGTGCTGGAGCTTCATGCGCAGCTTCGCCCCGATATATTTATTTCAGGCAGGACAAAGTACACCGCAGAGGAGCTGCACGAGATATTCGGCAATGAAAGCACCCCGGTGTTTGTGGCGGCCGACGACAAGGACGAGGCGGTGGGATATGCGTTCTGCGTGATACGGCAGCCGCCGTTCTCCACAAACATGAAGCAGATTAAAACGCTGTATATAGACGACCTGTGCGTTGACGAGGGCTGCCGAGGGCAGCATATCGGCACGCTGCTGTTCGACTGTGTGAAGCGGTACGCCAAGACTGTCGGCTGCTATGACGTCACACTGAACGTATGGGAGGGCAACGACAACGCACGTGCTTTTTACGAGAAAAGGGGAATGTTCGTAAAGGAAACGCAGATGGAGATACTCGTCTGACAGCCGATAAGGACGGCGTGTGCGGCATTATTTGTGCGTTATGCCTTTTCTGCCTACCGCTGCGGTTAAATTTTTGTAGCTCATTATATAGATTTTTCTCCCGAAATATGCTATAATACAGGTGTATTGTATTGTATCCCCGGAAAACGGGGAATGATAACAAGGAGGAAAATTCAATATGAACAGCGAAAAGATCCGCAAGCTGGTCGGAACAGGGCTTCTGACCGCAGTCGTTATCGTCATCTACCTGCTGACGATGGGACTTTCCATCGGCCCCTTCAACATCACCTTTGCACTTATCCCGATAGTAGTCGGTGCGGCACTGTACGGTTGGGCAACAGGCGGTTGGCTGGGACTGGTTTTCGGCGCAATGGTACTGTTTACCGGCGGCGGCAATGCGTTTTTGGTGATAAACGCTCCCGGAACGATAATCACCTGCCTTGCAAAGGGCTGTCTTGCAGGAGCGGTTTCAGGGCTTATTTATAAGGCTCTCGAAAAGAAGAACCGCTGGGCTGCCACAGTCTGCGCCGCAGCAGCTGCGCCGATAGTGAACACGGGAGTGTTCCTGCTGGGCTGCGTTCTGTTCTTCATGGACACGATAAACGTCTGGGCGGCAGGAGCAGGAATAGAGAACGCCGGTGTATATATGATCACCGCATTTGTGGGAGTGAACTTCCTCGTGGAGCTTGGCGCCAATCTGCTGCTGAGTTCCGTTATAGTAAGGGTTCTCGATATAATCAAAAAACCGTCCGCCAAGATTGAAACCTGACGGCAAAGGAGCTGCAATGATACTTGCGATAGATATCGGAAACACCAACATTGTTCTCGGCTGTGCGGACGGAGATAAGATACTTTTCCGAGAGCGGCTGGCGACAGTGCAGCGTGAAACCTCGCTGGAATACGCCGTGAAGATAAAGGCGGCGCTGGATATCAACAATATAGAGCGAAGCGACATCACGGGTGCGATAATATCTTCGGTTGTTCCCTCGGTGACTTACACCCTGAAAACCGCCGTGGAGAAGCTGACTGACGGCAGAATAATGATAGTAGGCCCCGGCATTAAGACAGGGCTGAAGATACAGATAGATAATCCTGCGGAGCTGGGCGCCGACCTTGTGGTGGACGCAGTGGCAGGTATCAAGTATTATCCCGTGCCTCAGGTGATAATAGATATGGGTACGGCAACGACCTTTGCCGTCATAAACGGCAGCGGCACATATCTCGGCGGACTTGTCACCACAGGTCTGGCGGTATCGGCAGACGCACTCAATTCACGCACGGCTCAGCTGCCGAAGGTGGCTTATGAGAAGCCGAAGCGAGTTATATGCAGCAACACCGTTGACTGCATAAAGAGCGGCATAATGTACTCCAACGCCTGTGCCATTGACGGTATAATAGAGCGTATCGATGAGGAGCTTGGGGAAAAGACGACAGTCATCGCCACGGGCGGACTGGCACAGGTGGTAGTTCCGCTGTGCCGCCACGAGATAATCTACGATGACGACCTGCTTCTCAAGGGACTTATGCTCATCTGGAACAAGAATACACACTAAACCAACAACATTACAATACGCAAAATTGCTGCCGCATAAACGACAGCAATTTTTGTTTTACAGTAGTATTTTGTAGATCAAGGCGTCATCGTCGGGGTAGTAATTTTTGCGCCTTGCCAGATATTCATAGCCGATTTTTTCATACAGCGCAATTGCGGCGGAATTTCTGCTGCGCACCTCAAGAAAACAGGCTGCTGCGCCCCGCCGCTTCATTTCGGCGTGAAGCCCCCGCATGAGCTTCAGCGCAATGCCCTGTCTGCGGAATGTCGGCAACACCGCTATCTGAAACAATTCCGCTTCGTCTGCGGCAATCCGTCCCAGTGCGAAGCCGGTAATTTTTCCGCTGCGTTCGTCGGTGCAAAGGATATTCAGCGGACTGTTCAGCTCCGACAGAAACGTTTCCGCCGTCCAGCTGCCGCAGAAGCATTCCTGCTCTATTTCGTTCAGTCGGGCGAATATTTCGTCAGTGGGCTTCATACCAGCTTTTGCCCTCCTTGGCGTCGGCGGTGAGCGGAACGGCAAGCTTTACGGCGCTCTGCATTTCCTCGGAGAGTATTTTCGCCGCCTGCGCCGCCTTATCCTCGGGCGCTTCAACGATAAGCTCGTCATGAACCTGCAATATCAGCCTTGCCTCCGGCAGTTCCGCTTTCAGTCGGCGGTAGACCCTCACCATCGCTATCTTGATGATATCCGCCGCCGTTCCCTGTATGGGGGTATTCATGGCGATACGCTTTCCGAGAGCCTTGACGTTCTTGTTTGAGGAGAGTATTTCGGGGATAAAGCGCTTTCTGCCGAACATTGTCACAGCACAGCCGTCCTTTTCGGCGCTTTTTGTCACCCTGTCCATATATTCCTTTACGCCGGAATAGTGGTTCAGATAATCCTCGATATACCGCTTTGCTTCCGCCACGGACACATTTATGTCCTTTGCCAGCGAGAATGCTCCCATGCCGTATACAATGCCGAAATTGACCGCCTTTGCGCTGCGGCGCTGCTCGGGCGTTATCCATTCGGGGGGAAGTCCCAGAACGCTCGCCGCCGTTTGGGTGTGGATATCTCCGCCCTCGCAGAAGGTGCTTATCATAGCCTTATCGCCCGAAAGGTGAGCCAGCACTCTAAGCTCTATCTGGCTGTAATCGGCGTCAACCAGCAGCTTTCCCTCGTCAGCCACGAAGAATTTACGGAAATTGCGACCTATTTCGGTGCGCACGGGGATATTCTGTATATTCGGCTCGGCGGAGGAAATGCGCCCGGTGCGCGTTTCTGTCTGCTTGAAGGTGGTGTGCATTCGTCCGTCGGGGGATACCGCCGCTTCAAGCCCCTTGACATAGGTGTTGTACAGCTTGGTAAGGGTACGGTATTCAAATATAAGGGGAATTATCGGGTGCTTGTCACGGAGCGCTTCGAGAGTATCGGCATCGGTGGAATAGCCTGTCTTGCGCTTCTTGCCCGCAGGCAGCCCCAATTCCTCAAAAAGCACGACGGAAAGCTGCTTCGGCGAGCCGATATTGAACTCATGTCCCGCGCAGGAATAGATATCCTGCGCCAGCTGCTCCGCCTTTGGCAGCAATTCCTCTCCGAATTCATGCAGCGCCGCCGTATCCAGCCGTATGCCTGCCAGCTCCATGGAGCTGAGGACTTCCGCCAGCGGTATCTCGATATCCGCCAGAACGCCGTACATTCCCTGAGCGTGAAGCATTTCCCACAGAGCCTTATTCAGCAGGAAAAGCGTTTCTCCCAGCCGTTCGGCGCTGTATGTCACGCCGTATTCCGCACAAAGCCGCTCTGCGCCGTAATCGCCGGAATTGACGTTGAGCAGATACCCCGCAAGGGCGGCATCGAATATCACACCGTTAAGCTCCATGCCGTTTTTTATGCAGTGTGAGTAAAGCGCTTTGACGTCGTTGGTGCGCTTTTTGCTGTCGGAGCGGAGAAATTCTGCGATATCCACCGTCTGCGGCTTTCCGTCGAGATACACCCTGATATCTCCGTCTATAAACGCTACCTCATATGCCGCCGGGTCGAATTCCGGTACGGCGGCGGACGGTTTTGCGCTCTGTGCGTCGGTTTGCTCTGCGCCCCGTTCGGCGGTTTGCTCGGACGCTATGCTCACTGCGGCGGGGACGGTTTTGTCAAGACCGAGCTTCTTCATTATGCCGAACATTTCCATTTCGGCGAGTATCCCTGCCGCCTCAGACGGGTCGCCGGGCTTTACGGTATACTCCGACATATCCGTCGGCACGGGAGCCTCCAGCGTTATTTCGGCAAGCTTGCGGCTTAGCTCGGCGCTTTCGCGTCCGTTTTCAAGCTTTGTGCGCACTCCCTTTGTCACTTCTATATCCGCAAGATTATCGTAGATATACTTCACCGTGTGGTATTTCTGTATCAGACCGAGAGCGGTTTTTTCGCCGATTCCCGAAACGCCGGGGATATTGTCGGAGCTGTCACCCATAAGGACCTTTACCTCCAGCATTTCTCCGGGGGTTACGCCGTATACCTCGGCTATCTTTGCGGGAGTGTACAGTATATCCTCCTTGTTTGCGGCGAGCCTTACAGTCACCCTGTCGGTTATCAGCTGAAAGCTGTCGCGGTCGCCTGTGGATATGGTGCATTCTCCGCCCTGCTTTTCTGCTTCGCAGGAGAGAGTACCGATGATGTCGTCCGCTTCGTAGCCCTCTTTTTCGACTACGGCGACGCCGAGGGCGGTCAGCAGCTGCTTTATTACCGGCATCTGCGAGCGCAGCTCATCGGGCATTGCATGGCGAGTTCCCTTGTATTCCGCATACATTTTGTGGCGGAATGTGGGCGCATGGAGGTCGAAAGCAACGGCGATACGGTCGGGCTGCTCCTCCTTGAGCAGCTTGAGGTAGATATTCATGAACCCCGTCAGGGCGTTGGTGGGTGCACCTTTTTTGTTTGTGAGCAGACGTATGCCGTAAAAGGCACGGTTCATTATGCTGTTTCCGTCTATTACAAGAAGCTTCATGGTCTTTTCCTTCGGTTAAAACTCTTTGGGCTTGGGGGAATTTTCGAGGTCGGTCATTCTTATATCGTTCAGTATTGCGGGGCTGAGCTTTTTGAGCAGCAGCAGCGTGCATATCCCGGTGAACGAGCCGCCGATTATTGCGGAGGCGACAAGCACGGGGGTATATGCCAGAACATACAGATTATTATAGATTATCACAGCCGTCAGCATTTGCCCGGCTATATGCGCCAGCGCTCCGCCGACACCCACCAGCGGCAGCCAGTTTTCGCGGTTCTTCTGCGGGAGTACACGGCGCAGCAGCAGCATGGTGCCTAAAGCGCAGATACCTCCCATGACCCCGTAGAAAATGTTCATCACCATGCCGGTAATGAACGCCGCCACGAAGCAGCGCAGTATCGTCACCGTCATAGCCTCGCCGGAGTTCCATTTTCCGCCTATGTACAGCATGAACATTGTCACAATGTTCCCAAGCCCCACCCTTATTCCGGGAAGAGGGCAGATTGCCGGAAGCCATGTTTCCACGGCGGACAGCACCGCCGCAATGCATATGAACAATGCGCACATGGCTATTTTGCGGATTTTAAGCGTCACTGTGCTCCTCCTTTCCGGTGTTTTCACGGGGTGTGTTCATTATATGTGCCACTTTTTCCGCAATAATCAGCAGGTCTGATCTGGGCGGCGCCGGTTCTTCCTGAGGGGGCTGCTCCGTGCGGATTGTCACGGGCGGCTCTCCTGTCAGAGTATAAAGCTGCGGAGTGACCTTAGACGGCGAATATTCCAGAATATATGCCCTGAAATAGCCGCAGACAAAGCCGCACAGCGCCGCCAGCGACGAAACAAGCATTATTATGCCGCAGATATTAAGTGCAGTTCCGCCCGCAATAAAGCATATCACCGCATACACGAGATTGAGAATATAGCTCACCGTGGCAACAAAAATATCCCCCGGCACCGCCATCAGCGCCGCCGTCACACAAGCCAGCGCCCCTACGCAGACCACAGCGCCCACGGCTGCGCCGCCTGCCGCAAAGCCCGCTATGATGCAGAACAGGGCTGCGGCGCACTGAATATAGAAGCATATATGCACTGCACGGCGGAGTATCCCGGCTCTGCGCTGTCTTGCAGAAACAAAGTCGGATATTATGCTCACACCGTCGGTGTCAAAATGAAGCAGCCGCCTTTTTATTTCTTCCAACATAATCACACCCCAAACATTCCGACAGTACTTAAAATTACAGTATCACAGTTCGTCAAGCTCCTTGAGCCAAAGCGCCGATGAAGCGTCGCTGGGCATTCTCCAGTCGCCTCTGGGAGAGAGAGTAACAGAACCCACCTTCACGCCGTCGGGCAGACAGCTTCTCTTGAACTGCTGCGAGAAGAAACGGCGGTAGAACGTTCTGAGCCATTTCAGGATAGTTTCCCTGTCGTAGCTGCCCGCAAACGCATATTCTGCCAGACGGAATACCTTTTTCGGAGGGAAGCCCCATCTTATTCCGTTGTACAGGAAGAAATCGTGAAGCTCGTAAGGACCTACAAGATCCTCCGTTATCTGTGCGATATCCCCGTTTTCGTCCGCAGGGAGAAGCTCCGGGCTGACAGGCGTATCGAATATGCTCATCAGCACCTCGCGAAGCTCTGCGCTTTCCACCGTTCCGGCGTAATACTTCACGATGTGGCGCACCAGCGTTTTCGGAACAGAGGCGTTCACGCCGTACATCGAGATGTGGTCGCCGTTATAGGTAGCCCAGCCGAGAGCCAACTCCGAAAGATCGCCCGTGCCTACCACCATGCCGTTCTCGGCGTTGGCGAGATCCATGAGTATCTTTGTGCGCTCCCTTGCCTGTCCGTTTTCATATACCACGTTGCGGACGTTCTCGTCATGACCGATATCTCTGAAATGCTGCTTTACCGAGGCGGCAATGTCGATTACCCTGAGCTGCGTTCCCAGAAGTCCGCACAGGCGCTCTGCGTTGCTGCGTGTGCGCTGCGTCGTGCCGAAGCAGGGCATAGTCACCGCCAGAATATCTGCGGCAGGTCTGCCCAGAAGCTTCATTGCCTCAACGCATACCAGCAGCGCCAGCGTGGAGTCAAGACCGCCGGAGATACCGATAACGAGGGTTTTCGCATTGGTGTGGCGTATACGCTTTTCCAGCCCGTGCGCCTGCATTGTCAGGATATCCTCGCAGCGCTTGTCGGTTTCTGCGGAGGTCTGCGGGACGAACGGCGTGCGGCGCACCTCGCGGGTCAGCGCCGCAGGCTTTATTTCCATATCAAACGGAATGCGCCGCATTCCCGCACGCAGACCGCCGGTGAAGCTGGTATTTCTGCGGCGCTCCGCCGCGAGCTTTGCAACGTCTGTTTCCGTTACGGTAAGACCGGTGGAATACAAAGCGCTCTGTGCGAGTATAATTCCGTTTTCGGCGATGATATCATGACCGCTGAACACAAGATCCTGCGTGCTTTCGCCCGAACCTGCGCTGGCGTAGACATAGCCGCACAGAAGCCTTGCGGACTGGCTGTTCACCAGCTCCCTGCGGTAGTCGTCCTTGCCGATGGTTTCATTGCTTGCGGACAGATTGGCGATAATTGTCGCACCGCCCAGAGCAAGTGAAATGCTCGGCGGCTCCGCCGCCCACAAATCCTCGCAAAGCTCGGCGGCGAAAACCAGTTCCGGCATTCCCGTGCATTCAAACAGCAGCCCAAGCCCGAATGGTATCCTTTCCCCGAAAAGCTCGATGTCGTATTCGCCCTCGGGGGCTGCGGCAAAGTGCCGCTTCTCGTAGAACTCGTTGTAGTTCGGCAGGAACTTTTTCGGCACAATGCCGAGTATCTTTCCGCTTTTTATGATGACTGCGCAGTTGTACAGCTCCCCACGGAAACGCAGAGGACAGCCGACCGCTGTCAGCATGTCCATATCCGAGGAATGTTCCTTTATGCTTCGCAGAGCCTCAAGAGCGCCGTCCAGCAGCGCTTGCTGGAAGAAAAGATCCTGACAGGTGTATCCGGTAATGCACAGTTCCGGCAGCACAAGAATGCGCACGCCCTGCGCATAGGCTTTGTCAATCAGTGAAATTATTTCATTGCGGTTATATTCACAGTCGGCTACCCTTATATCCGGCGTACCGGCAGCGACCTTTACAAATCCGTCCTTCATTGCGTCCTGCTCCTTAAATAATCCTTTTGCATTTTAATCCATTCTATATTATATACAATTTTTCGGAAAAAATCAAGTGCGAACAGAGTATTTTTTTGCAAATTTTTCCGAAAAAATGCCGCAGCGAATGCTCGCTGCGGCAGTGATATGATTATGTGATTCAGAAGCCGGTGGAATAGTTGGGGGCTTCCTTTGTGATCTGGATATCGTGGGGGTGGGATTCTCTCAGACCTGCGCCGGTGATGCGTACAAATTCCGCACGCTCCTGAAGCTCCGGGATAGTCGGGCAGCCGCAGTAGCCCATGCCGGAACGGATACCGCCAACCAGCTGGAAGATGGTGTCGGCTACCGAACCCTTGTAGGGTACTCGTCCCTCAACGCCCTCGGGAACGAGCTTCTTGCTCTTATCCTGGAAATAGCGGTCGGCAGAACCCTTCTTCATTGCGGCAAGGCTTCCCATGCCTCTGTATACCTTGAAGCTTCTGCCCTGATATATCTCGACGTCACCGGGAGCTTCCTCGCAGCCGGCGAGCAGAGAGCCGAGCATTACGCAGTTGGCTCCTGCGGCAAGAGCCTTGACGATATCGCCGGAGAACTTTATGCCGCCGTCCGCGATGACCGGTACGCCGTACTTGGCGGCAGCGCAGGCGCAGTCGTAAACTGCGGTGATCTGCGGAACGCCGATGCCCGCAACGATACGGGTGGTGCAGATAGAGCCGGGGCCTATGCCGACTTTTACCGCATCGGCACCTGCTTTGATGAGATCCTCTGTCGCAGAGCCTGTGGCAACATTTCCGGCGATTATCACAGCGTCGGGGAATGCGTTCTTGATTTTGTCGAGAGTGGTCATGATGTTCTTGCTGTGACCGTGTGCGGAGTCGAGGACGAGAACGTCCGCCTGTGCTTTCAGCAGTGCGCCGGCTCTGTCAAGCACGTCCTGAGTGATGCCGATGGCTGCGCCGCAGAGAAGTCTGCCGCCGGAGTCGCGGGCGGTGTTGGGGTACTGTACGCTCTTCTCGATATCCTTTATGGTGATAAGTCCCTTGAGATAGCCGTTGTCGTCAACCAGCGGCAGCTTCTCGATCTTGTGCTTTCTGAGTATTTCCTGAGCCTGAGAAAGCGTAGTGCCGACAGGTGCGGTAACGAGGTGTTCCTTTGTCATTACCTCGCCGATACGCTGGTTGTAATCGGTGATGAAACGGAGATCACGGTTAGTGAGGATACCCACGAGCTTGCCGTTCTCTACCACCGGTACGCCGGAGATTTTGTATTTGCCCATAAGTGCGTCGGCGTCGAATACGCTGTCGTTGGGGGAGAGGAAGAACGGATTTACGATAACGCCGTTCTCGGAGCGCTTTACCTTGTCAACCTCGTCCACCTGCTGCTCGATGCTCATGTTCTTGTGGATTATGCCGATACCGCCCTCTCTTGCAATGGCGATAGCCATGCGGCTCTCCGTAACGGTGTCCATTGCCGAGGTCATTATCGGGGTGTTAAGCGTGATATTCTTTGTCAGGTTAGTCCTGAGGTCGATCATGTTCGGGGTGACATCGCTCTTTGCCGGGATAAGCAGCACGTCATCGAACGTAAGACCTTCCTTGACAAATTTTTCGTTGTAGTTGCAGTTCAGCATTTTGTAGATCCTCACTTTCTCCGCGCCGCACGGTGCAGCGACTGTGCATGGGTATTCCCACGTCTGTTTTCTGGTTGCTTGCGGATAAAGGAAAAAGCCGCTGAATACTGACGTATCGTGGGCTTTGGTTCCTCTCGGGTATATTGTTATTATTATACCACTAACGAGGATTTTTTTCAATAGCACTTTCGGAGAAAAATAGACAAATATATTACCGCAAAAAGCCCGTATTTCGGAAATTTTCACGCTTTCCGAAAAAAATATAAAAAAAATCTCCCCAGCTTATTGACGAAAAATCATATTTATTATAGAATATATATGTATGAGCATATGTGCTCTTGTGAAATACTGTATAAGAATTCAATAATAAGGGAATGATGTTATGATAAAGACCTCCGCTTCGCTGCTTGCGTGCGATCTCTCGGATATATCCGGGGAGCTTTCGAGGTGCAGGGCAGCGGGAGTTGACTGGATACATTTTGACGTGATGGACGGCGCTTTTGTCGAGCAGATAACCTACGGCAGCCCCGTGCTGAAATGCGTTCGCAGGGCGACGGATATGTTTTTGGACGTTCATCTGATGGTGAACGACCCGGAAAGCCAGATAAGGTTTTTCGCAGAGGCGGGAGCAGACCTGATAAGCTTTCATATCGAGAGCCGCAGCGACGCCGCAAAGACGCTGAAGCTGATACGCTCTCTGGGCGTGAAGTCGGCGCTGGCGCTGAAGCCCGCAACTCCTGCGGAGCAGGTATATCCGCTGCTGCCGCTTTGCGACATGGTGCTTGTGATGACTGTCGAGCCGGGCTACGGCGGACAGGCGTTCATTCCCGAAACGCTGTATAAGCTGAGAGCGCTGAGAAAATACGCCGGAAAATCCCTCGACATTGAGGTTGACGGCGGAATTAACGGCAGCACCGCTCCGCTGGTAAAGCAGGCGGGGGCAAACGTGCTGGTGGCGGGAACCGGGCTCTTCAAGGCGGAGAACATGGCTATGGCGAACGCAGAACTTAAAGCCTCGCAGAAAGGAGCCGAATGATAACTCCCATAACTATGCGCAATCCGCGCAAGCTCTATATGGAGCGCTTTGTATTTATGGCTGCGCTGCTTATCCCGGCGGTATTCCGCGGAGGAGTACGGCCGCTGGCGGTCTGCGCGGTATGCGTTATTTTCTGTATGCTGACCGACTGGGTATGCTGCAGGATACGCAGGATAAAATATGACGCAAAGGATCCGGCGGTGCTTTTCTGGGCGCTTGCCTGCGCAATGCTCATGCCCTCCGGGATATCCTTTGTTCTGGCGGCGCTGGCTTCCGTCATATGTATAGCTCTCGGCAAGCATATTTTCGGCGGCAACGAGAACCTTGTGTTCTCTCCCCCGGCGATAGCGGCGGCGTTCATGGTCATCTGCTATCCGGGCGATATGCTGTATTATCCGAAGGCAGGGGAAATATTCCCGGTGTTCTCCGAATACGGCGGAACTCTGACGCGTTCCGTGGAATACTCCCTGAAGCTCGGCTCGGTGCCGTCGCAGTCCGTTGTGGATATACTGCTCGGAAATGTTCCCGGCGCTTTCGGCACGGTGAATATTCTTGTAATTGCGGTGATAGGCGTATGTATGCTGATAAAGCACAGCACCAGCTTCGTCGCTGCGATATCCTGCATAGCGACGGTGAGCGTCATTGCCGCACTTTATCCCAGAGCGGACGTATCGCCGCTGATGTCCGTGTTCTATGAGCTTTCCACGGGCTGTCTGCTGTTCGGCATTATATTCATGGCGGCAGAGCCGTATATTCTCCCGAAGCGCCGTGCAGCAAGGGCTATCTACGGCATTGTGCTGGGATATACCGTGATGATGTTCAGATATTTCGGCAAGGTGGAGCTGAGCTTCGTGTTTGCGCTTCTCATAACGAATGCGCTTTCCTGCTGCTTCGACACCATCGTCGAGAATGTCCTGTGGTGGAAGAAGAACTATATCAGCTCCTTTGAGGGCAGCAAGAACAAGGCGCAGCAGCACAGCATAAAGCTGACGGATACTCAGGAGATAGAGCTTCCCGAAAAGTACCGCTACAACATGCCGCCGATTGACGGCAAGGTAAAGCGCCAAAAGCGCAAAAAGCCGATAGCCGCACCGATAACCGACGAACCGGACGAACCGAACGAACCGAACGGGGAGAGCGGCGAAAGCGGCAAGGAGGTAAGCGATGAATAAGAACAACCTCCCGAAGCTCAGCGCCGACGGACTTTTCCGCCAGAATATCGTCCTGATGAGCGGACTTGTGACCGCACCGATAATCGTTGCGGCTACCACGTTTGAACGTGCGCTGGTGCTTGTCATCAGCTTTCTGATGATATCCTACACCTCGATACTGATATGCCGCTTCATTCCCCGTAAAATAGTTTATACCGTGCGCATACTTGCGTATGTCGGGGTGGCTTCCGTCATGTTCATACCGACCGCCCTGCTGCTTTGCTCGTGGTTCCCGGAAACGGCGTCGCAGGTGTCTATCTATATCGAGATACTGGTAGTCAATTCGCTGCTTCTCGCAAAGACCGAGAGCAGGTTTTACCTCATGCCCTACAAGGAAATGGCGCTGGACGCATTGGTATATGTCGCAGGCTATGCGCTGGCGGCGTTTGTTGTGGGAATTATCCGCGAATTTCTTGCCTATGGGCAGCTTTTCGGCTTCCGGGTGTGCGACGCACCGATGCCGGCGGCAAAGACCACGTTCTTCGGCTTTATCCTTGTGGGTATTCTCGCAGCGGTATGCCGTGCGATAACAAATCGACACCGTCGCCTCAGCAGTGAGAACTCAGACCCCATCAGGAAGGAGGCGGAATAATGGAGGTATTTGCAAAGATCGTTTCCGTCGCAATGGTGTCGGTATTTGTTCAGAATGCGATATTCGACCGTGCGTTCGGAAGCAACGTGGCTATTTACGCTTCCCGTAAAAACGGCACTGTTGTCGGATTTACGCTGGGCATTACCGCAATGACGACCATTGCCGGCATTATTTCGTATTTTGTGGATAAGGCGCTTCTTCCCACGCAGTACGGCTGGCTGTTCATGCCGCTGATTTATTCTGCGATAATCGGTGCGCTGTATGTGCTGGCGCTGCTTTTCTTCTGGAGAGTGTTCCCGAAATTATTCCGGAGAATGCGCAAATATGTTCATCTGGCTATATTCAACTGCACCGTAATAGGTGCGCTGTTCCTCAACTCCAACTACGGCAGCGATCTGCCGTCGTATATCGGCTACGGCTTGGGAACGGGCGTCGGATTTTTTCTGGCATGCTTTATGCTTAATGTCGCAAGAGAAAAGCTTGACAGCGACAAGATACCCAAGGTTTTCAGAGGCTATCCCATAATGCTCATTTATACCGGCGTGGTGTCGCTGGCGTTTTATGCGCTTGCCGGCTATACCGCAGATTTTTGATCATTAATTTACAACGGAGAAGATCATGAAGAGAAAGAACATCAAGATAAAGCACCGCAAATACACCCTGTATCAGCGCAAGAAGAGCACCGGCAGGAAAGTACTCACGGCTGTTCTTATGGTGGTGATAATCGCTGCGCTGGTAGTCGTCGGCTACGGCGTCGGCAAGCCGCTGATGGAATATTTCGGCGGAAAGGGCGATACCTCCGAGCCAAGCTCCGCATGGACGCCGCCGGCTTCCTCGGAAACTGTCGGAGCATCGTCAGAGGACGGCAGCACAGATACCGCAGACACATCGGAATCCACCAAGGACGCTGCGGCCGAAAGCACGACTGCCGGTGCGTTTATTCTCCCCGAAACGGCTCAGGTAAGCACCGAAACCCTGAACAGTATGCTTGCGGCGGCAAAGAGCGCCGGATATACCGATATCGTGGTCACGCTGAAAGACGAAACAGGAAACTTCCTGTACGGTACTTCAATTGAGGGCATACCCGAGGAGCAGATCACCGGAAAGCTTTCCGCAAATGTGATAGCCTCCACCATCAAGAGCGCAGGCTTCACGCCCCGTGCAAGGATAAACACCCTGCTTGACCGCACCACCACGACCTACGGTGACGAATACATCTGCTATATGATAACCGACGGCGGTATCTGGCATGATTATTATGTAAATCAGGGCGGAAAGACATGGCTCGACCCGTTCAACAGCGGCACGGCGAAGTATCTTGCCGCAATAACCACGGAGCTTTCAAACGCAGGGTTTGCCAGCGTTACGCTTGCGAACACACGCTTCCCGACGTTCAACTCTCAGGATTACACCAGCTTCCTGCGCGACCTGTCCATTGCCGACGACAGCGCCCGTCTGACAGCGCTGTGGAAGGTCATATCCTCATGCGTGAACGCAGCGAAAGCCAATAACACCGAGGTGCTTCTTGAGGTATCCGACGAAGAGCTTCTGGCGGAGGAGCAGGCGCTCACATCGGCAGAGCCTGCGGGAGATAAAACTAGGCTGAAAACGGTCACGCTGTTGGTGGATTACAACCCCGGCGACGATCTCAGCTACACACAGGCGAGAGCGTTTATCGGCAGACTTTCCGCCGCCTATTCGGATCAGAGCATTGCGGTGCGGCTTCCCTCATCGGGCTTCTCGGAAACCTCTCTGGCAGAGGTGCGCAGGGCGTTCACCGACGCAGGGGTCATGATATATTCTGAATAATCGGTGAAAATTTCGCACAGCTACTTGATTTATGGTGCGTTTTAGGCTATAATATAGTGGTAAATAATGCCCGATCGGGGCAGCAAAAAAATAATGGAGGACAACTAATGACAACACTGGCAATCATATCCACAGCGGCAAGTTCCACCGACACAGCAACAAGCACAGCCAGCATGCTGACAATGCTCATTCCCCTTGCGCTTATCGTGGTATTCTTCTACTTCTTCATAATCCGCCCGGAAAAGAAGCGCAACAAGGAAATGCAGTCAATGCTGGACAACATACAGGTGGCTGACGAGGTAATAACCAACGGCGGCATAATCGGCAGAGTTCTTTCTGTCAAGGAGGACACCGTTCTTATCGAAACAGGCAGCGACCGTACCAAGATACGGGTACTCAAAACCGCTATCGCAAAGAACAACACCGTTCACGAAGCCCCTGCGGAGGCTGCTCCCAAAAAGAAGAAAAAG
The DNA here is from genome assembly GCA_964425035.1 of uncultured Ruminococcus sp. Taxonomy (GTDB): domain Bacteria; phylum Bacillota; class Clostridia; order Oscillospirales; family Ruminococcaceae; genus CAG-115. The sequence continues at coordinate 1,868 of CAYRLM010000002.1, read as the reverse complement.
GGCAAGGATGACAAGCCGGCGGAAATTAAGTAAAAATAGCTTTCTCACTTTCACTTTCAAATGAATAAGGCGCTGCATTTATGCAGCGCCTTAGTTTATTAGAGTTTATCTGCGAACCTTGCGTATTTTGACTTTGTGTGTGTTCCGGGGCGGCTCTTCGGCAGCTTCCGTATGCTCCGGCGAGGGATTTTCGGCTGATTTTACCGCATTGACCTCACGCTTTGCCGCTTCATCGGCTGCCTTGTACGCCTGCTCATAGAAGTATATCTGAGAGTTCAGCGGAGTTTCGCCCTCGCTGCGCTCTACATGATGATAATTGCCCTCGCTGTCCTGCTCGCGAGCCTTGACATTATCCCTAAGGCAGGTGTTGAATATTTCCACCGCCCTGTCCGCAAGCCTGCGGTCAAGCAGCGGTGCGGCGACCTCTACACGCCGTTCGGTGTTTCTGGTCATGAAGTCGGCGCTGGAAATGTACACACGGCGGCGTTCCTCCCTGCCGAAAATATATATGCGGCTGTGTTCGAGAAATCTTCCGACAATGGATATTACCCGGATATTGTCGGTGTCGCCCCTGACCCCGGCGATAAGGCAGCATATTCCCCTGACCACAAGCTCAATCTTCACACCTGCACGGCTGGCTTCGGCGAGCTTCTCGATTATGTCCTTGTCGGTGAGGGAATTCATTTTTATGCCGATGTAGCCGTTTTCCTTATATGTTATCTCGTTGTCGATAAACTCGACTATGCGGCTTTTCAGACCCTTTGGCGCAACAAGCAGCTTGTTGGTGCTTTCCACCGTGTTCCCGACAGCCAGCGCATTGAATACCACCGAAGCGTCCGAGCCGAAATCCCTGTCGGCGGTCATAAGCGTCAGGTCGGTGTACAGCCTTGAGGTGCGCTCGTTGTAGTTGCCTGTTCCTATCTGGGTGATGTAGCTGACGTCGCTGCCGTCACGGAGCGTTATCAGCAGCAGCTTTGAATGCACCTTAAGCTCGTCCAGACCGTATATTACAGTTACTCCCGCTTCCTCAAGGCGTTTTGACCAGCCTATATTGTTCTCCTCGTCAAAGCGGGCGCGCAGCTCCACCAGAGCCAGAACGTCCTTGCCGTTTTCTGCGGCACGGGTCAGGGCGCTGATTATCTTGCTGTCCCTTGCTACACGGTAAAGCGTTATTTTTATAGACACCACGTCGGGATTGTCAGCGGCTTCGTCCAGCAGGCGGATAAATTGGCTGATGTTCTCATAGGGGTAATTCAGCATAATATCATGCTGCTTTATCTGTGGGATTATCGGCTGCTTTTGGTCGATATCCGGGGATTTCTGCGGCGTCAGCGGCTTGAAGAAAAGCTCGCTGTGCTTCTCCAGACGGCGCTCCACCGAGGACAGGAAATCCATAGTCAGCGGCGCAGTCTGTGTGAACACAAAGCTGTCCTTTACCTTTAGCGTCTTGGAAATGAGCGAAACTATCCCCTCTGCGGGAGTTCCCTGAAATTCAAGGCGCACCGGCTGGAGCTTCTTGCGCTTTTTCACAAGGTCGCTCATGATATCTCGGAAATCCACGTCATGGTCAAACAGACCCTCGTTCATGGTGATGTCCGCATTTCTGGTAACTCTGAAAATGCAGCGTGAAACTATGTCGAAATTTTTGAACACCAGCCCGGCATAACGGCTGATAAGCTCCTCCGTAAGCAGGAATTTTCCCGTACCCGGGAGCCATACCAGTCTTGGGAAGTTCTCGGAAGCGGGAAGAATGCCGAACGTGGTTTTCCCTGCGTCGTCCTTTTTGCGGATAGTGACCCCGACATAAACCTCGCCGTTTTTCAGGAACGGCACGGGGTGCTTCTTGTCCACCACTCCGGTGAACAGCA
>CAYRLM010000001.1:0-32707 GCA_964425035.1 uncultured Ruminococcus sp. | reverse complement strand
TTTTGGTCTGCTTATTTGATGCCATAATAATGATCTCCTTTAACAGTAAAAGTGTATTCGGATATACGCAGCTTCCGCTCCGTTCTCCGGCAGGAGCGGAAGCGTTTTCACTTCGCCCTTGCAGTTATATTATTTTCACCGCCCTGCTTTTTATTAAAGGAAATTGTTTCACAAAAACCATGAATTTATTGTTCTGCGCTTAACGCCTCGTCTTTGAGGCACTCTGCGCATATGCCCTTTAGATTGAGGGTTATCCGGGTGATAAGATGACCGTCACGGCGGCTGACGCTCTGCGGTATTCCGTCAAGACAGTCAAGCTCGATATCAAAGACCCGTCTGCATTTTTCGCAGATCATGTGGTAATGACAGTCTGTTCTTCCGTCAAATCTGTCGCTTCCGTCCGCTATCGGTATTTTCAGCAGTATCCCGGCTTCGCTGAGCTGGTTCAGATTGCGGTAGACCGTACCCAAACTCAAATTGGGATTATCCCGCTTTAATGAATTGTAGACCTCCTCGGCTGTCGGATGCGTCGGATAATTCATCACCTGATTATATATTATCTCTCTTTGTTTTGAAAAATTCATAATATCGCCGCCTTTGAATTTGCTGTAAAATAATAACTGTTATTAATATTATAGCACAGTTCGGTTAAATTGTCAATAGAGAAAGTTGTTCCGTGACAGATATTGTATTACTACAGTGTGGGATTTCAAAGCGGTTTACGCTCAGATGATAGCCAATCCGCAGCAGCTCACTATCGCAAGAGCGATGATTGCCGACAAGCCTATGCTTATTTTTGACGAAGCGACAAGTTTCGTTGACACTCGCACCGAGCAGAAAATTCAAAAAGCAATGGACGAGTTGATGAAAAACAGGACTTCATTTGTCATTGCGCATAGATTGTCGACTATAAGAAATGCGGACTTAATTCTTGTCCTGAAAGACGGAGATGTTATCGAAAGCGGCAGACACGAAGAGCTTCTCTCGAAGAACGGCTTCTATGCCGAGCTTTACAACAGTCAGTTAGAGAGCGCAGATGTCAGCGCCTGAAGTGATGAAATGTAACTGTGGAAGTATGGAAGATGTATATATACCTATCGTGCGAAAAATGTAATTTTTATATTATAGCAAAGAGTGTTATATGAACTTCCATACTTCCACAGCAGCGCTTCAACGCTGTTTGGTTTCAGTTTATATTCCTGTGATAAACTGTAAGAAGTCAAAACACAGGGGTAAATGTTATGCATTATGAAATTGCTTATGTAAGCCAATCGGGAAACACCGAGAACCTCGCTTACGGAATTGCGGACGCTCTGGGCGACAGCGAAACAGTCCTGACGCTGGAGCATGTGACGAGAAAGGCGGACATTTATCTTGTCGGGTACGAAGTAAACAAGGGCATCGTGCCGCTTCCCGTAATGGACGCTCTGGACGAGTTCAGCGTGAAAAATTCACCTGCGGGATTGAATCCTCGGACGAGTATAAAAGCTCCGTCGAAAAGAAAATCGTGCCGTTTATTTCGGAAGACTGCGATTATAAGGGATTATCCATGGGCTACGGCGAGTAGGACGAGAAAATTCTTGACGCAGCGAAAGCAAAGCTCGCCGAAGAACCCGACAATCCATCCATGAAGAAAGTTGTCGAGGAAGCAAAGAAAGCCGCTTCTCACCCGACAGAGGACGACTATGCTAACGCAGCAAAATTTATTGCGGAGAAGATTGCTGATTGACAAAGCCGTCCAAAACAACAGCATGACCTGCCGATTACATAAATAATACCGACCGCCTTTTACCCGGTTGGTGTTTGCGTGCGGCATCAATTGCCGCAATGGAAGTAAGGCAATTTTGCAAATTGAGTTTGCATGAATAGAGTGGCTCTTCGGCAAGAAAAATACCTGTTTTATACTGCAAAATAGGAACCGAATCTGCCATATTAGGCTGCTTGAATTAATGAAAATGCGAAAAAGATTTTGCGCAAAAGCAATCTGTGGAGCAATGCTATAATAAAGCTGCCGAGCGTCAAGCCCGACAGCTTTTCTTTTACAACGATTTACATATATTCGGTTCAGCGGCAGTCCGTTTTGATTTTATTCTGATAAATGTCGAGCAGCTCGCCGAAGCGCTGGAAATGTACCACCTCACGCTCGCGCAGGAAGCGTATTACCTCGTTTACATCGGGATCGTCAGACAGCCGCAGGATATTGTCATAGGTAGCGCGGGCTTTCTGTTCTGCCGCCATGTTCTCCACGAGATCCGCAATGGGATCGGCTTTTACCTGCAAATATGCGGCGGAAAAGGGCACGCCCGCTGCGCTTGCAGGAAATACGCCGTTTCCGTGGTCAACATAATAATCCCCTCTGCCGTACTTGTCAAAGCTTCGTGCGCCCTCTCCATCGGTCAGCTGACCAACGATGCTGCCGACCATTTCGAGGTGCGCAAGTTCCTCGGTGCCGATATCCGTGAGCAGTGCCTTTCCCATATTGTCAGGCATGGTGAAGCGCTGCGAAAGATATCTCAGCGAAGCGCCAAGTTCTCCGTCGGGGCCGCCGTACTGACTGAGAATAATTCCGGCGAGCTTCGGGTTGCGGTTCTTTATGCAAACAGGTATTTGAGTTCTTTTCTCGAAAATAAACATTTTGTCACCTCCATCTCAGTTAAACGGCGGCCAGACTCCCTCCGGCCAGTCCCAACAGCCGTCCTGCCCGGCGCTGCATGCCGTAAGCGGATAGAAGCTGTCCTCAAAAGCCGCCTTGCACGCCTTATACTGACGGCATGCCTCCGTAAACATCTCTACCGCACGCTTGTCGTCGGGGTGGGTGTCGAGATAAAGCTTCAGATCCTGTGCGAAGAAAGCCGCCTCCGCTATCGCCCTGAGAAGCTCCTCGCAGCCCTGCGGTGATTCGGGACGTGACGGCTGCTGTCTGTTCTGCGGCATGACGGGGCGGCGGTACATATTATTTGCCATTGAAAAGCCCCCTCTCGTATTCGTCTATCGTGATGTTCAGTTCGGGAAATATCGTACCTGCCTGAAGCGCCTTGTTCGGCGGGTAAACCTTATCCATGCGCTGCGGCGGCACATATGCGTACCCCGGTTTTCTGAGCATTTCCTGCTCGTATGCGTTCATTGTGATTCCCCCTTTCGTTTCAGCGAAGATATCGCTGTTGTATTCTATGATATCGGGCGGATTTTTGTCACAGCAGTAATATTCCCCCGGCAGCAATAATACACTTAACCAGACATGCTGTATGCGGTGGGAGGAACTCCATGAACAAGAAATATTTCAGAAACACGGCAATTTTATTTGCGTCAATGACCATAACGAAGATAGTCGGCGCAGTATTCAAAATACCGCTGGCGAATATTCTCGGCGGCACCGGAATGGGATATTTCTCTACCGCATACGGTCTGTATTCACCGGTGTTTGCCCTGACCGCCGCCGGTATCCCGTCAGTAATGATGAGAATGACCGCACAGAACATCGCCGCCGGGCGGCCGGGGAACGCGCTGAAAACACGCCGCACCGCACTTATGCTGTTCACCTGCATCGGGGCGGTGGGTACGCTGACGGTGGCGTTGTTTTCGGGCTTTTTTGCGGAACATATAGCCTGCTCGCCCGAAAGCACCCCTGCGGTAGCGGCGATAGCTCCTGCGGTAATTCTGTGTTGCGCTGCTTCGGTTCTTCGGGGGTATCATGAGGGCTTGTCCGACGTCATGCCGTCGGCAGCCGCTGCGGTGACGGAAGCCGCTTCCCGTGCGGCAGTGGGACTGGCGGCAGCCTATGGAACGGTGTTCTGGGCCAAATACCGCTTTGAAGCGGGGCTTGACATATTCGGGCAGTGCTATTCCTCATATGAGGAAGCATACGCCGCAGTGCTCCCTATGGCTGCCGCAGGGGCTGTGACGGCTGTTTCCGTAAGCGAGCTGTGCGGACTTATCTCGCTGCTGATTTCCGACAGAAAAAGAAAACTGAAATGTCCCGTCGGGGAACGCACGGAACGCATGACAGACATCGCACGGCGGCTGATTTGCGAAATTATCCCGGTGGCGGCTTCCGCACTGGTCATGAATTTTGTTTCCTTTGTGGATCTTCTGACCGTTACACGGACGCTGAAAAGCACGGCTCTTTCCGAAAGCGAATATTTTCTGCGGCAATTCGCTGAGATACTGCCGCAGTGCGGAGGAATTGACGGGCTGGCGAACTTCATGTACGGCAGCTATACAGGTATTGCAATGACTATGTTCATGCTTATCCCGTCCTTTGCAGGAATGACTGAAAAGACTGCGCTTCCGGAAATCGCCGCCGCATGGGAGCGCAGGGATATCCCCGCCGCCGCGGAGCACTGCTGCACCATGTTCAGGGCAGCGGCGGCGATAGGCTTTCCGGCATGTGCCGGCGCTGCGGTTCTCGGGCAGCCGCTGCTGTTTATGCTTTACGGCAGACGCGCGGCAGAGGTAAGCGTGTGCTCGGGCGCTTTTTCCGTGCTTTGTCTGGGAGGATTTTTCATGATAATCGCCTCGGCTATGTTCGGCGTGTTTCAGGCGATAGGGAAGGCGCATGTGCCGCTGATACTCATGGCTGCTTCCGTCGGTATCAAGGCGCTGCTTAATCCGCTGCTGATTTCGGTGCCGCAGCTCAATATTGCCGGGGCTGCTCTTTCCACTGCGGCAGGATATGTGTTCATGGCAATTTCGGGTTCCTTGCTGCTGAAAAGGTACTTATCGCCGTGTATCAGTATATTCCGCTGCGTGAGCAGACCGCTGCTGGGTTCGGCTGCCTGCGCCGGTGCCGCTTTTCTGTGCTTCACGCTGCTTCCCGATGACCTTGAAACAGCTTTGCATGTGGGATTTTCTGTGATTTTGGGCGCTTTTGTTTATGGAATATCACTAATTATTAACAAGGATTTTAGTAAAAAGCGCCAATTAATCAAGAGCGACATATTTTTTTCGCAAAAACACTTGAAAAATCCGAAAAAATAGGGTAATATATAAAAGGTGCTGTGCTGGAAAACGGCTCAGACACAAGCTTTTTCAAACGTGGTGATTATGATGGTCGATTTTGATTTCAAGGACAGATACGATATTGACGACCTGAGGCATATCATAGAGCTGCTTCGGTCTGAAAACGGCTGCCCGTGGGACAAGGTGCAGACCCACGAAAGCATACGAACCGACCTTATCGAGGAAACCTACGAGGTTTGCGAGGGCATTGACAAGGACAGCCCCGAAATGCTTCGGGAGGAGCTTGGCGACCTGCTTCTTCAGATAGTGTTCCACGCCCAGATTGAGCGTGAAAAAGGGACGTTCGACTTTGGCGACGTATGCAACGATATCTGTCAGAAGCTTGTTTACCGCCATCCACATGTGTTCGGCGAGGTTAAAGCGGAAGATACGGACACGGTACTCAAAAACTGGGACGCACTGAAAAAAGAGTCCAAGCATCAGGAGAGCTTCACCGAAACGCTGGAGAGCGTACCCAAGACATTTCCTGCGCTGCTGAGGGGCGAAAAGCTGTGCAAGCGTGCGTCGAGAGCAGGGCTGCCGATAGACGACCCGGCGGAATGCGCTGCGGCTATACGCTCCGGGTTGGATAAGCTTGAACAGACGGGCTTTGACAAGGTCAATTCGCAAAATCAACAGACATTGGGTAATTTGTTGTTGAATTTTTGTAATTTGGACAGAATTTTAGGCGTTGACGGCGAAAAAGCCTTGACATATGCGTCAAATCAGTTTATAATTGATTTCGGTCACGCCGAAAATTCCGCATCGGAAAAGGGAAAGACGCTTGACGAGCTGTCGCCCGAGGAGTTGTCGGAGTTAAAGAAAATCGTGTATAGCGGTCGCTGACCGTTAGATTATAAAAATATTTTTGGAGGTTAAACTTATGACAAAGGCAGAGTTAGTAACATCTTTAGCAGAGAAGTCCGGTCTTACCAAGAAGGATTCCGAGAAGGCACTTGCAGCTTTCATCGAGACTGTAACTGATACACTGGCAAAGGGCGAGTCCATTCAGCTGGTTGGCTTCGGTACATTTGAGGTACGCGAGCGTGCAGCAAGAGAGGGTATCAACCCCAGAACAAAGGAAAAGATCGAGATCGCTGCTACAAAGGTTCCTGCATTCAAGGCAGGCAGAGCTCTCAAGGATGCTGTAAGCAAGTAATTTCTGCGTTTTAACGGCATAAGAAGAAACCGAGCGGCGGGCAGCTTTTGCCTGCCGCTTATTGTTTCGGGAGGTTTTTTATGAGATTAGACAAGTATCTGAAAGTATCAAGACTCATCAAGCGCCGCACCGTGGCCAACGAGGCGTGCGACGCGGAAAAGGTTTCGGTAAACGGAAAGCCCGCCCGTGCCTCCTACGACGTCAAGGAGGGCGACATCATCGAGATAAATATCGGAGCAAAGCCGCTTCGCGTAAAGGTGCTGGACGTCAGGGAATTCACCAAGAAGGAGGACGCAGCCGCCCTCTATGAGGTGGTTCAGTAACTGTCATATTCGCATCGCTTTCCGCATATATTTTACAAATGCGGCAGGAGGTGCGCTATGAGCAACGAAACACATACTCTTATTCTTGAGGAACGCAGCCGTCTGCGGATATCCGGCGTAAAGGACATCGGCAGCTTTTCGGACACGAAAATAATTCTGGACACGTCTATGGGCGAGCTTACGGTCAAGGGGGAGGAGCTGCACGTTATCGGGTTGGATCCCGAAACCGGAGATTTCTCCATGACGGGCAGGGTGAGAAGCCTGCTTTACAGCAGCTTCAGCAGCCGCGAAAATATGATCGGGAGGCTGTTCAGGTGAGCTATTCGGTACCGGAATGCTTTATGGCTGCGTTCGCTGCCGGGCTTGTTTTTGCGCTGGTGTATGAAGCGCTCAGGATAGTACGGGTAATTCTGCCGTTCAGGGCGGTGATATTCCTGTGCGACGCTGCGTTTTTTTTGCTGGCGGCGGTGGTCGTGACAAAGCTTTCGCTGGCGCTTGGAAATTATATTCGTTGGTCTGCGGTCATGGGTTTCGGCGCAGGTGTATTCGCATATATAACCACTGTCGGCAGACTGCTCAATATCCTCGAAAATTCCATAGCAAACGCAGTTCGCACCGTTCTTGCGGGAATATTCGGCGCATTGGGGCGTATGGCCTCAAAGTTTTTTGGAAAAATTGCACAAGCACTGTCAGCCTTGTTTGTGAACATCGCCAAAATTTACTCAACGCATATAAAAAAGCTGCTCAAGCCCTTGAAAAAATCACCCGAAATAGGGTATAATAATAGATGTCACATAGATACTAACGGAGGAAGTGAAACGGTTCATGTCATTAAGGCTCAGGTCAGACGAGGCGTCAACCCCTAAGAAGCGGGGGGGATTTGTTCGATTTATTGCTTTTTCGGCTGTTGTTGTTGTAGCGGTGTTTGTTGTTGCGTCAATTGTTTCCTCCAACATGAAGATAAGCGAGTACAAGGCGCAGTATGACAGCCTTGTTGCGCAGACCTCCGCCGTTCAGGACTCTAACGATGAAATAAGGCGCTATCTTGACGAGGATGCGGATATGAGCGAGTATATCGAGAATATGGCTCGCGACAAGCTTGATTACGCACGCCCGGACGAGCGCGTATACTACATCGTGCCGGATTCAGGCAATTGATAAAACAGCGGCGGCGGGAAATTCCTGCCGCCTTTTTGATATTTTCAAGGAGCGCTCATGCATTTTCTCACAAAGATCCTAAAAAAGATATTCAACCGCACCGTCGTGTGCATTCTGGGGATACTGATACAAATATCCTATCTGATTTTCATATTTCTTACATTCGGCACTCTTTACACCTACTCCTATCTCGTTTTTATCGGATTAGGTGCTGTTTTGTCGCTTTATATCTACAATACGGATATAAATCCCTCGTACAAGCTGGCATGGATATTTGTGATATTGTCCTTTCCGATATTCGGCGTGATGTTCTACGTTTTCTTCGGGAATAACCACTCCGGCGACAGAATACGCAAAAGAATGATGCAGTACAACGACGAAGCAAGGCTGCTGCTTCCGCAGGACAACGAGCTGATGAGCAGGCTTCATTGCGAGAACCCCGCTGCGGAAAAGCAGGCGAAGTATCTGTACAATTATGCGGGCTACCCGGCTTACGGCAATACCGGCACGGAATATTTCCCGAGCGGCGAGGCTAAATTCGCAGCGATGATTAAGCAGCTTGAGAGCGCCCGGAGGTTTATTTTCCTTGAGTATTTCATCATATCCGAAGGAAAAATGTGGGATACGATACTTGAGATACTTGAGCGCAAGGCGGGGGAGGGCGTGGACGTAAGGCTGATATATGATGATATCGGCTGTCTGCTGACGCTTCCATACAAATACAACGAGGAGCTGGAGCGCCGTGGAATAAGGTGCTGCGTATTTAACCCGTTCCGCCCGGTGTGGTCTGCGAAAATGAACAACCGCGACCACCGCAAAATACTTGTGATAGACGGTCACACGGCATTCACCGGCGGCATAAATCTCGCCGACGAATACATCAACGAAAAGCAGAAATACGGTCACTGGAAGGACAGTGCGGTTATGCTGCGGGGAGAGGGCGTGTGGAGCTTCACGGTGATGTTTCTTTCCATGTGGAATTACCTCACCGGAAACCATATGGAGGATATCGATAAATTTCGGCCGATACCCGAGGAAACGGCGGAGCTTCAAGGCGGAAATACGGCGCAGACGGATTGCGGCGGCACGGCGGTTCCGTTCACGGACAGCCCTCTGGACGACGAGCCGGTGGGTGAAAACGTGTACCTGAATATAATCAACAGCGCCGAGGAATATGTATATATCACCACACCGTATCTTATCATTGACAACGAAATGCAGACAGCGCTGGTGCTTGCGGCGAAGAGCGGGGTAGACGTGCGCATAATCACGCCGCATATTCCCGACAAAAAGGCGGTGTTTGCGGTCACTCGCGCACATTACCGCAAGCTGCTGCGGTACGGCGTGAAGATTTACGAATACACCCCCGGCTTCATACACGCAAAGAATTTTGTATCAGACGACAAGACGGCGGTTGTGGGAACGATTAACCTTGATTTCCGCAGTCTTTATCTTCACTTTGAATGTGCGGCATGGATGTACAAATGCGGCTGTATTGCGGACATCAAGCAGGATTATCTCGAAACGCTGAAGCAGTGTCGGGAAATAACCTACTCCGACTGCCTGAATATCAGCGTTTTCAGGCGAATAGGCAGAGCGGTGCTGCGGCTTTTTGCGCCGATGATGTAGCCGAGAAAAGAACGGATTGACAGAAAATGGCTTGCGGCACCGTTTTACCCGATAAAGTAATATTGCATAATTGTAAAAAAACACTTGAACAAAAAACAAAAGTGTGGTATACTAAAATAGATATATTGTGTACCCCGAAACTAACAGGAGGTAAATATGGAAAAGAGATCAAACAAGCCGGTCGGGAGCATAAAGGTTTCCGACAGCGTTATAATCAAAATGGCGGAGCTTGCGGCAGCGGAAATCGAGGGAGTTTACTGTCACGGACAGACTCCCGTGCCGTCCAATACAAAATCAAAGGTTCTGGGGCCTGTCAGGGCAAGGCTGGGCGCAGATACCGCCGAGATAAGGGCCGACATCGTAGTGCTTGAGGGCTACAATGCGGTAGCCGTTGCCGAGAATGTGCAGAAGAGCATAAAATCCGCCATACAGAGCATGACAAACTTCACCGTGACAAGAGTGGACGTGAACGTGGCAGGCATAAAATTCAAGGAGAGCGCAGAATGAGCGCCGCAGGAGATAATATGGAAGAAAAGCTTACCAGACGAGAGGTGCGTGAGGGCGCATTTATCATACTTTATCAGCTGATGTTCGGGCAGGAGCTGAACGAGATAATCGAGGCGGACGAGGAGTCCATGGGACTTGCCAGAAACCATGAAACAGACTCCATCGTCAAGGGCGTGATGTCCCACGACGAGGAGCTTACGGCATACATCGCAAAGTACAGCACCACAAGATCCGTTTCTCGCATATCAAAGGTAAACCTTGTGCTGATGAAGATTGCAATATACGAGATGAAATACAACGACAAGGTGCCGGGCGCAGCCGCCATAAACGAGGCTGTGGAGCTTGGAAAGAAATACGCCTACAAGCAGGATTGCAGCTTTATCAACGGCGTGCTGAACTCCTGTCTTGAGGAGATAGAGAATGATCGGGACTAAGCCGCCGATTGTTTCGGTTACGCAGGTGAACCGTGTGGTGGGTATGCTCATAAAGGGCGACAGGCGGCTTGCCGATGTGGCGGTTCGCGGGGAGATATCCAACTTCACCCGTCATTACAAAACCGGGCATCTGTATTTTACGCTGAAGGACGAGCAGACGCAGCTTAAAGCGGTGATGTTCGCCGGGAATGCGGCGCACCTTGATTTCGACCCGGACAACGGCGACAAGGTGGTGTGCTTCGGCGCTGTAACCGTCTATGAGCCGAACGGCGTTTACCAGATAAACTGCACGGATATGCAGCCAGATGGCGCAGGCGAACAGGCGAGGGCGCTTGAGGAGTTGAAAAAAAGGCTGGCGTCGGAGGGGCTGTTTGAGCGGAAAAGACCCCTCCCGAAGCTGCCGAAATGCGTTGCGGTCATAACCTCCGCAGGAGGCGCTGCGCTGCAGGACGTCATAAATATTATTTCACGGCGCTGTCCGGTGGTGAAGCTTATAGTTATTCCTGCAAAGGTTCAGGGCGACGGTGCTGACATTTCCGTTGCGGCTGCGCTTCGGCGTGCGCAGGATACCGACGCGGACGTCATAATTTTCGGCAGGGGCGGAGGTTCCGCAGAGGATTTGAGCGCATTCAATTCTGAGGCGGTCGCAAGGGCTGTTTATGCCAGCAGGATACCGACCGTTTCTGCGGTCGGACATGAAACCGATTTCAGCATAGCCGACCTTACGGCGGATATGAGAGCGCCTACGCCCTCCGCTGCCGCAGAACTGGCAGTGCCTGAGCTGAGCGTAATTTCTGCGGCGATAGACGGTACGATGGAGCAGATACGTTCCGCAGTGCTGAGGCATCTGTCCGAGCGCAGCAGGGAATTGGAAGCGCAGATGGCGCTTATCGCCGCATTATCGCCGAGAAGCCGCCTGAATAACGCAGAGCAGCGTCTTGACGAGCTTACTGCGAGAATACATACCGGAATGCACGACCGCCTTGACCGTGCGGAGCAGTCGCTGAGAGCCAATGCGGAGCTTATCTCGGCGCTTGACCCGCTGGGAGTTCTGGCGAGGGGGTATTCCCTCACCACAAGCGCCGCGGGAGTAGTCACCAGCGCAGCTCAGCTGAAATGCGGCGACGAGATAAGCGTGAAGCTGGCGGAAGGCTCGGTGAGAGCGTCGGTTGTCGAAATATCAACACAGAGGTAAAATATGGACTTTGAAAAAGCAATGGGCAGACTTGCCGAAATATCCTCGAAAATGAGCGGCGGCGAGCTTTCCCTGGAGGACTCCATGAAGCTGTACGCCGAGGCTGCGCAGCTCACAAAGGAGTGCGGCGAGTATATTCGTAATGCACGGCTTCAAATCGAGAAGCTTGAGGCTGCGGAGTGACCCGGAGGGTTTGAGTTGGATAAGGAAACTGTAAAGGAACAGCTGCACGATTATGCGGAGATGACCGAGCGTGCATTGGAGCGATATCTGCCGGAGCGTGAATGTCTGCAAAAAAACGTGATACTTGCGGCAAGGCACAGCATTACCGCGGGGGGAAAACGGCTGCGCCCTGCACTGGTCATGGAGTTCTGCCGTGTATGCGGCGGAGAGCCGGAAACGGCGCTTCCGGTGGCTTGTGCCATAGAGATGATGCACACCTTCTCGCTGATACACGACGACCTGCCCTGCATGGATAACGACGACCTGCGCAGAGGAAAGCCGAGCTGCCACAAGGCGTTCGGGGAAGCGAATGCGCTTCTTGCCGGGGATGCATTGGCGATACTTCCGTCGCAGATAATCGCCGAGGCGGGACTCAAGGGTACTCTTACGCAGACGGCGGCTCTGAAAATCACGGCGCTTCTGGGTGAGCAGGCGGGCATTTACGGAATGATAGGCGGACAAGTCATCGACACCGAGAACGAGGGCAGGAAGCTCCCGGAGAATGTCATTCTTGAAATGTACCGCATGAAAACCGGCGCTCTGCTGGAATTTTGCTGCCGTGCCGGAGTTATTGCGGCAGGCGGCGGTGCGGAGCTGCAATTGGCGGCGGGAACCTATGCGAAGAAGCTGGGTCTGGCGTTCCAGATAATTGACGATATCCTTGACATAACCGCTGATGAGGGTCTGCTCGGAAAGCCGGTGGGCAGCGATGCCGAAAGCGGCAAATACACATATGCCGCTGCGGTGGGAATTGACCGCGCAAGGGACGAAGCCTCACGCCTTACTCAAGAGGCGGTTCAGGCGCTGGAGGCGTTCGGGGACAGGGAGTTCCTGACCGGGCTGACGCAGATGCTGCTGGACAGAAAATACTGATTGCCGGAAGGAAATTTGATACATGAATATATTTATGGCTAATCCGACTATAACGGTCGGGCTGATGTCGTTTATTTCAGCGCAGATAATCAAAACCGCCCTCTATGCGATAAAGCAAAAGACTTTTAATCCCGAACGTATTACCGGTGCGGGCGGAATGCCCTCGTCACATTCGGCGATGGTTGTGTCTGTTTCGCTGTATCTTCTGCGGCTGGAGGGCTTCGGCAGCACCACGTTTGCGCTGTCTATGATGATGCTGGGCGTGGTTATCTACGACGCACTCAGCGTTAGGTACAATGCGGGACTTCACGGCAAGGAGCTGAACCGTCTGCGCAAGGTAATCGATGAGATGGACGACGAAATATCCCGTCTTGGCGGCGAGGAGCAGAAGGACGAGAAGCTTGACGAAATGTCCGACCGCAAGGAATTCAAGGAATTTCTGGGTCACAAGCCCATTGAGGTGTTGGCAGGTGCGCTGCTGGGAATAATTATCGCAATGGTATTTCCGCTGCCGCAGTAAAGCTGCCGCCAAATAAAAAGCCTGTCGGAGGCAATGATGATACTTGATAACGATATAGATCACGAAAAGATTTCAAATATGACCCTGCCTGAGCTGAAACAGCTCTGCCGGGAGATGCGCCGCTGTATTCTGACCACGGTAAACGAAACGGGAGGACACCTGTCCTCCAATCTCGGTACGGTGGAGCTGACAACGGCGCTGCATTTTGTTTTTGATGTAAAGACCGACCGCATAGTATGGGACGTCGGTCATCAGGCTTATGCGCATAAGCTGCTGACAGGGCGGTATTCCGAGTTTTCTACGCTGCGCAGCAGAAACGGCATATCAGGCTTCACACGCCGCAGCGAGTCGCAGGCGGACGCATTTATCTCCGGTCACAGCAGTACGTCGATATCTGCTGCATACGGCATTGCAAGCGCTATGCGGCTTCAGGGCAGGCATGGCAGCGTTGCGGCGGTGATAGGCGACGGCGCCATGACCGGGGGAATGGCGTACGAGGGTCTTAACAACGCAGGAAAAAGCCTTGCACCGCTGGTAGTGGTGCTGAATGACAACGGTATGTCCATTTCAAAGAGCACAGGTGCGCTGGCGAGGTATCTTGCGCATATCCGTTCCACTAGGAAATATTACTGCGCCAAGGAGCATGTCAAGTCGGTGGTATCCGCAGTCCCTCTGGTGGGCGATAAGCTGGAAAGGACGCTGCGCACCGCAAAGGGTCTGCTTAAGGACGCCATTTACGACAGCAGCAACATGTTCGAGAATTTCGGCTTTCAGTACATAGGCCCTGTGAACGGTCATGATCTGGAAGCACTGATAGAAGCGCTGTCCGTGGCAAAGCTTATGCGCAGACCCTGCGTGGTACACGTTTTCACCACAAAGGGAAAGGGCTGGCGGCCTGCGGAGGACAATCCCGGAGAGTATCACGCCGTGTCGGGGAAACTCTCGGCGTCTGCCGCAGCGTCGTTCAGCGAGGTATTCGGCAGGGAGTTCGAGCGGCTCGGAAAGACCGACAGCCGAATTTGCGGCATTACCGCCGCAATGAAGTATGCCACCGGAATGAACTATTTCTGCAATTCCTGCGGCGAGCGGTATTTTGATGTCGGCATTGCGGAGCAGCATGCGGTGACATTCGCTGCCGGACTTGCGGTGGAGGGAATGCTCCCTGTGTTCGCAGTGTACTCAACGTTTCTCCAGCGTGGCTTTGATCAGGTGGTGCATGACTGTGCGATAGAGAATACCCATGTGACGCTTGCCATAGACCGTGCCGGGTTTACCGGAGAGGACGGTGAAACACATCAGGGGATTTTTGACGTTTCCATGCTGTCAATGATACCGAATACCACGGTGTATTCCCCCGCAAGCTTCGAGGAGCTGCGGCTGTGCCTTTCCAAGGCTTTGTATGATACGAGCGGAGTTGCAGCCGTGAGATACCCCAAGGGAAACGAACCTGCGTCTGCCGTGCAGCCGTCTGCTGAGCTGGAGTATTCAGGCAAACACGGCAATATTCTGGCGATAAGCTACGGCAGACTTTCCGCAGAAGCCGCCGCCGCTGCACGGGCAGCCTCGGTAAAGGGCGCTCCGGTGGATTGGCTCAGGCTGGTGAGGATAACGCCGCTGCCGGAGTTTGCGGTGAAAACGGCGCTGCAATACGACAGGATAGTGTTCTTTGAGGAGGGCATAATCCGAGGAGGCATTGCGGAGCAGTTCGGTGCTGCGCTTTTGGAGCATGGCTATAAGGGCAGCTACGAAGCGGTCGGCGCAGACGGCAGATTTGTTCCGGCAGGAACGGTTCAGCAGCAGCTGGAGCTGTTCGGGCTCGACCGTGCGGCTATGACCGCAAGGCTTGCGGAGGGCTGACGGATATGCGGCTCGATGTTTATTTAACGGAAAACGGCATGTGCAAAAGCCGCACGGCAGCGCAGGCGCTGATAAAGTCCGGAGGAGTTTCGCTCAACGGAAGCGTTTGCGGCAAGCCCTCTCAGGAGATAACGGAAGCCGACAGGGTTGAGATAACGGGAGAGCAGCTTCGGTATGTAGGCAGGGGCGGTCTGAAGCTGGAGGCGGCGCTGGAGCGGTTCGGGCTTGATATCGCCGGGGCGGAATGTATCGACATAGGCTCATCGACAGGCGGCTTCACCGATTGTATGCTCCGCTACGGCGCGGCAAAAGTGTATGCCGTGGACGTAGGGCGAAACCAGCTTGCGGACAAGCTGCGCAGCGACAGCCGTGTGATTTCTATGGAACAGACGGATATACGTACGGCGGAGCTGCCGCAGGCGGATTTCATCGGCACGGACGTTTCGTTCATTTCGCTGAAGCTGATACTGCCGCATATTTATCGGCTGCTGAAAAGCGGCGGCAGGGCAGTGGTGCTGATAAAGCCGCAGTTTGAAGCGGGGAAAGCCAATCTCGGCAAAAAGGGCGTTGTGCGTGACGAACGTCTGCGGCTGAGGATAAGGGACGATATCGCCGGGTTTGCGCAGGGCTGCGGATTTACGGTGACAGGCTCGGCGCTCTCTCCGATAACCGGCGGCGATGGGAACGTTGAGTTCCTGATGTGTCTGGAAAAGGACGGGGCATGAACGCAAATAACGAAAAAAATGTCATAGTTTCATACAACCGCATGGACGACAATTCGGTCAGAATTGCCGAGGACATTTGCGAAGAGCTTAAGGCTGCCGGGCTGATACCGCTGTCGCTTAAATACGACGACGGAAGCAGCGGAGGGCTGTGCGGCGCACAGTCTGTCGAAAGCGGCGAGGGCTGCCTTTGTATGATAACCGTCGGCGGCGACGGCTCGATAATTTCGCACGGAAAGCTTGCGGCAGTGTGGGGAATTCCGCTGCTGGGCGTGAACACGGGGCGGTTGGGCTTCATGGCGAACCTTGAACCGTCCGAAATAAAGCGTATCCCGGAAATCATACTGGGCGAATTTCGGGTGAGCCGCCGCATGATGATGTCGGCGGAGGTGAGTTATGCCAACGGCGGCAAGCTGAGCCGTGACACGCTGAACGATGTTGTGGTATCGAGGGACAGCAAGTCAAAGCTGCCTGAATTTTGCGTTTACTGCGACGATACCGAGGCGTCGAGGCTTCGTGCGGACGGTGTTATTTTCAGCACCCCGACAGGCTCAACGGCATATTCGCTTGCGGCGGGAGGGCCGATAATCGACCCTGCGCTTTCCTGCATGGAATACACGGCGCTTTGCCCGCATTCGCTGTTTTCTCGCCCTATGATATTCTCGTCGGAGCGCACCGTGGAGCTTCGGGTCAATTCATATCAGGGCAGCCGTGTGACGATAAGCTTTGACGGTGACAGCGGCTATCCGTTCGGCGACGGAGATGTGCTGACAATGCGTTCGGGCGGCTGCAGCCTTATGCTGATAGAAACCGGCGAGGGCTTCTTCGGTTCGGTAAAACGGAAGCTTATGCAGCCGCTGAGGTAGTATGTACGCCTTGATTTCAGCCGAGCCTGAATGACATTCGTTTCTTGAAAAGCTTCGGAGGGTGAATTGAAATGGTACAGTGCTATGATGATTTCTGTGAGGAGCTTTTGGCTGCCGGATTTTCTCTGGGCAGCGGCAGCGACAAGGGAATATTTGCGGTAGTGCCGTTCGACTGGACGGAGCAGCCTGAGAATACCCCCGTTCGCTGGCATACCGGAGAGCCTGACACCGACCCGTGGGAATGGCGTATTCGGGTGCTTGAGCAGCGCAGCGACATTGCGTATGCAAAGGTATTCTTCCGCAGCAGCGGCTACATCACAGAGGAGTGGTATCCGTACTTTCTGGCGGTAAGGCGGCAGGGAACGACCTTCGACGAGGCATGGGAGGACGGGCGCATTTCGGAGCTTTCTCGGAGGATTTACACCGCCGTCAGGGAGAACGGACGTGTACCAATGCACGACATAAAGCGCCTTGCAGGGCTTTCGGGCGAAACCTCGGCGCACATCGAAAAAGCCATGACAGACCTTCAGATGGGAATGTTCCTGACAATCTGCGGCAGCTGTCAGAAGCGCAATGCATACGGCGAGCCTTACGGGTGGAGCAGTACGGTGTTCTGCACGCCGGAGGAGTTCTGGCACAGGGAATTTGACAACGCTCCCGACCCGCAGGAGGCAGCGGAAAGGCTGCGCCGCCGTGTATCTGAACTGAACCCGGCTGCGCAGGAGCGCAGGATAAAAAAATTCATTTACGGCTAGAGGGCAGACTATGGATAAAAAACAGCGGCAGCGCGCAATACTCAAAATCATCTCATCTCAGGAGGTGGAAACTCAGGAGCAGCTTGGCGAGCTACTGACGAAAGCGGGATTTCCCACCACTCAGGCAACGGTTTCGAGAGATATGAGAGAACTGAAGATACGCAAGGGAATGGCGGACAGCGGCGTGAACTGCTATTATTCTCCGGAGTGCGAAAATCCTCCGGAATACAGCAGCGTATTTGCACAGGCGGTGCTGTCGCTGGATTACGCCATGAATACCGTTGTCATAAAATGCCGTTCTGGGCTTGCGAACGCCGCCTGCGTGGTGCTTGACGAGCAGGAACTGGGCTTTGTTGTAGGGACTATCGCAGGGGACGATACCATTTTTGTCCTCACCAGAACGGAAAACCATGCCGTGCAGCTTTTGGAGCTGCTCAGAAAGATGATGACCAGATAAGGAGAATGACGGTTGTTACGGGAGCTTACAATTGAAAATCTTGCGGTAATCGAAAAAGCGTCGGTGGAATTCGGCGGCAATTTTAATGTGTTTACAGGTGAAACCGGCGCAGGTAAGAGCGTAATTATCGGAGGAATTAACGCCGTTCTCGGCGGCAGAACGACAAAGGATATAGTTCGCAGCGGAGCGCCGAAGGCGGTCGTTTCCGCATTGTTTGACGATATTTCGGAGCGTGCGAGGGCAAAGCTGTCGGAACTCGGTTTTTCCGCAGAGGACGGAGAGCTGGTGCTTATGCGCGAGATAACCGCCGAGGGAAAGAGCAGCGCCCGCATAAACGGCAGGGCGGCTACTGCGGCAATGCTCCGCGAGATAGGGGAGCTGCTGGTTGATATCCACGGGCAGCACGAGAACCGTATACTCATGGATACCGATAATCAGCGGCAGATACTTGACAGCTACGGCGAGCTTTCAGGGGCGTTGGAGGAATACCGCACGGAGTTCCGCCGTTTCTCGAAGCTTTCCCGTAGGCTGAAGGAGCTTCAGGAGGAAAACCGTACCCGTGAATTGCGCACGGCGCAGCTTACCGCCATAACGGAGGAACTGTCGGAGCTTAACCTTACCTACGGCGAGGGCGAGCGGCTGGAGGAGGAGCTTGAAAAGCTGCGCAATACCGCAAAAATACAGGGTGCGCTGTTCACCGCAAACAGTCTGCTCAACGGAGAGGAAAATCCCGGCGCCGTCGATCTTGTGCGTCAGTCCATGAGTATGCTTGCCACAGCCGGAGCGGTGCTGCCCGAAGCGGATACGCTGTTCCGCAGGCTGGAGGAATTGCTCCCGGAGCTGGAGGATATAAGCAGCGAAGCGGCTTCTATGGCATTCGGGTCAGACGACGGCGAGGAGCGTGAAGCAGACCTTGAGGACAGAGTTTCCGCCATGAAGCATGCCTGCCGCAAATACAACATGGATGCCGACCAGCTGGTGGATTACCTTGAGGAATGCCGCAGCGAACTGTCGCAGCTTTCGGGACTGGACGGTGAAATAGACAAGCTGTCTGAGGAAAAGCACGAGCTTGCCGGACATGTGAAGCGCCTCGCCGAGGAAATAAGCGCACGCCGCCGAGAGGCTTCCGTGAAGCTTTCCGCAGAAATATGCGAGGTGCTGAAATTCCTCAATATGCCCAACGTAACGCTTAGCTTTGACGTGCGCCCCGATAAAATAACCATCAACGGCATGGACGAGGTGGAGATACTTATTTCCGCCAACGCAGGTGAAGAGCCGAAGCCGCTCAACAAGACAGCCAGCGGCGGTGAATTGTCCCGTGTGATGCTGGCGATAAAGAGCGTTATGGCGGAGGGCGACGATATTCCCACTATGATATTTGACGAGGTAGACGCCGGGATAAGCGGACGAACCGCCTCGAAGGTAGGCATAAAGCTTGCGCAGACCGCCGAGAAGCGGCAGGTGCTTTGTATCACGCATCTGGCCCAGATAGCGGCGTTGGCGCAGACCCATATGCTCATTGAGAAGCAGACGGACGACCGCCGAACCTACACGCGGATAATTCCCCTCGACAGAGAGGGAAGAAAGCAGGAGCTTGCCCGTATCATGGACGGCGGGCTTACCGAAAGCGGATTAAAGGCGGCAGAGGAAATGCTTGACCGACGCTGAATTTTTGCATGATTTATAAATCATGCGGCATAATAAACGCAAATCATTTATTTATATTATTCATACAGAAAAACTCTGAAAGGAAGTAGTGTCATCATGAAGCAGAGGATCACGGATTTTATATATTCCCACCGTGAGGAAATGACAGATATAATAAGTCAGCTTGTGGAAATTCCGAGTGTGAAGGGGAAACCGCAGAGCGGCGCACCGTTCGGAAAGGAGCCGAAAAGGGCGTTGGACAAAATGCTCGAGATTTGCCGCAGTCACGGATTTGTGACCGTATGTCATGACGATGTTATGGGAACGGCGGAATATGCGCCTGATGTAGAGGTGGGTTTAGGCATACTCTGTCATTTGGACGTAGTTCCGGCGGAGCCGATAAACTGGAGCTATCCTCCGTTTCAGCTTACAAGAAGCGGCGGCAAGCTGTTCGGCAGGGGAGTTATCGACGACAAGGGCCCTTGTGCGGCGGCGCTGATGGCTATGTACTGCGTGAAAGAGCTTGGTCTGCCGCTGAAAAAGGGAGTGACGCTGCTGTTCGGAACGGACGAGGAGAACGGCTCGGAGGATCTTGAGATCTACCGCCGCAGCAATAAGCTGCCGCCGATGGTGTTCACGCCCGACGGAAGCTTCCCGGTCATAAATATCGAAAAGGGAATGATCCGTGCGGATATCCGCGGCAGCTATACGCCCGGCTCAGTGGTGAGCTTCATCGGAGGTAGCATACCGAATGCAGTCCCTGACAAGGCTCAGGCGGTGCTTCACGGTATTTCGTACGAGGAAGTCCGTGCGGCTATCACGGCAAATTCCACAGGGGCAATAATCACCGTGGATAGGGCGGACAACGGCGATATCACGCTGCACTGCTCAGGCAGGTCGGCGCACGCTTCTACCCCTCAGGCGGGAATAAATGCGGTCACGGCGCTTATTTCCACGCTCAACCGCCTGCCGCTTTCGGACGGTCGGCAGCGTGATATTTTACGGGGACTTGAAAGAATGTTCCCGTTCGGCGAAACAGACGGCAGGTCGTCGTCGCTGCGGTTCAGTGACGAGAAGTCGGGGGAGCTTACGCTCACGTTCAGCAAATTCTCGATGCTTGACGGAGAAATAGGCGGCTGCATAGATATCCGCTATCCTGTGTCTGCGGAGCTTGAGGACGTTGTAGCGGGACTTTCCGCCTCGCTGGAGCAGGCAGGGGTTCATTACGGTAAGAATATAGAGGAGAAGCCGCACTGTGTTCCCGAGGACAGCGAATTTGTACAGAAGCTTCTGAAAGTGTACGGCGAAGTGGAGGGCGAACCGGGGCGGTGCATAGCTATCGGCGGCGGAACCTATGTCCACAATGTGGAGGGCGGAGTAGCGTTCGGCGCAGAGCGGGGCGATACCGATTACCATATGCACGGCAACGACGAGTTCATCACAGAGGACGAACTGCTGAAGGACGCAGTGCTGTTTGCCTGTGCTATTGCAGATATATGCGGATAAAAATTGTCGGAAAAGCCCCGTTGGGACTTTTCCGATGAACTGTTGATATGTAGGGGAGCGGATTAAATCCGCTCCCGTTTGTGTGAATGGCTTCCTTTAGTTAGACAATGTGGTATAATTAACGCAGGGCATTTATTATAGATTACAAAGTCCTCGCACATACGCAAATCGGATATTTGCTCCGTGCGTATCGGGCAATACCATAAATTCTTGCAAATTTACGACATATTGGAAACAAACATAATATAAGCTGTTTTAATAATATTTGCACACAGCTCTATTTGACAGATTTCAGAGGACTTTTAATCCCTCTATATAATAAAACCATTTTAGGAGGTGATTTGTTGCACCTTTTTCAATTAACGGAAACAATATCTGCGTTAACAAACTTACCGCCATTGTCGGAATACGATATCCGAATATTATCAAGTGTTATTGCGTCGTTTACATAATTACCCAAATCGATAATTCCGCTTAAGTCTATGCTAATTGTATTGATGTTTCCAAGATAAAAGCGATACCCATCGCATACGATTGCGAATTGTGCAGAAGTGTCATCAGACTTAGTTATTATATCCATGCCAGAATTGCCGGTACTTGGGACGGGTATAAATGAGGATTCCGATGTGTTCGCAAAGAAAAGTAAATTACCGTCAGAGTCAATATAATCCGAATCTCCCAAAACGCAATGTAAAATACCGTTAAGAGTAAGCTCACCGCTGAGGGTAATCACATTTTTAAGCTGTACTGCTTCTTTGCAGATATTTCCGTCCTCATCGCACTCATTAATTGCATAGAAAACACTTTTGGCACTTGCAACCGTCAATCCGTTTTCAAGGACGTCATCCTTTTTATCCTTGAAATACTTTGGGTTGTTTAAAATGATACTTGAACTATCATTGAACTCAAGAGTATTCCAATCAATCAAATCCGGATTTTCAGCACTGTTTTCCCATATAGAAGTTGCATATCTCATATATGTAAAATCGAAAGTCAGATACACGCAGTCATCATTACCTTTTTCAGCTGTGACTGCTTCAGATTTTTCTACTGTGTTTCCTTAAAAATAAGGTAGTGCGGCTGCACTTGGAGAACGGACGGACAATCCGAGGTTTGGCGGAAGAGTATGATTTAATGAAGGATAATTTGCGATTGCGGCGGGAATTGGATGAGGCAAAAAGGGAAATGAATTTCTAAAAAAGCGGCAGCATTCTTTGCAAAGCAAATCGATTAGTAGCATATCCGATTTATTGATGATTTATCATGCCTTGAGGTGCTTGATTATATCCTCAAATATATCCGCACGGCAGTCGTCGATTATGCCGAAATCCTTCTGCTTGTAATTCCATGCAGCTCTGCCGAATCCGAACTGGTTGAATACAGAGTGAATATCGTCATACCAGCTGAGCAGGTCAGCTGCCGGAGCCCGGTCGATAACGCCATATTCGCCGCAGTAAACCGGTATGTTCATTTTCTGGCTAACGTCGTTTGCAATGCTGAGAGCGTTCTCAATAAAGCGTCTGTCAACCATATCGTAAGGATATATTTCAAATACATGTGCGAGGTCAGCGCCGACATTTTCGAGCGTCTTTTTGTGATAATCCTCGGTGTTTCCGGGGTAGTTCATGATGAGGTCAGGGCTCATTGCGTCCACCCAGCCGGCTCTCTGATGAGTGAATACCAGCGGATCATAATAGTGGAAGTTGAACACAATGTGATCGTCGCAGGGCTTGTCAAGCAAAGTGAGACCGAATATGCTGTTCTGGTAGATACCGCCGATCAGTACGAAATTATCCGGCGCAAATTTGCGTATTTCGGAAATAGTGCGTGCTGCTATCTTGTTCCAGATTTCAGCGTAGGAGCGCTCTGTTATCTCGTTGAGAAGTTCAAACGCAACTGTTTCAGGAAATGCCGCAAAGCATTCTGCAATCTTTGCCCAGAGATTTACGAATATGTCCTGGTAATGTGCGTTGGTGAAGA
Organism: uncultured Ruminococcus sp.; assembly: GCA_964425035.1. Lineage (GTDB taxonomy): Bacteria > Bacillota > Clostridia > Oscillospirales > Ruminococcaceae > CAG-115. Next base: position 9,899 of record CAYRLM010000001.1, on the reverse strand, counting down.
AACCGCTTTCCTGCTCGCCCTTGTCAAAGGAAAAACCTAAAGTCTTATGCAGGTCGAGAATGATATTCAGCCCGTGCTTCTGGCACCAGTTCACACAGCGGGAAAGAAGTTCCATACCGCTTTCAAGAACCTGTCCGTTATCGTCGAGAATTATGTTATAATCGAAAGGAAGACGAACATGGTCGCAGCCCCAAGACTTTATTTTTTCTATATCAGCTTCTGTGATAAAGTTCTCAATATGCTCTTTCTCATAGCCACACTGGGACAGCCAACCGCCGAGATTTACGCCGTTCTTGTAACCCTTAAATTCTGTCATTTTTTATTCCTCCGCAGCCTTGAAATCTACCGACTTGTATTCAGCAGTGAGCGGCACAGTACCATCAAATGCGTTAAGCCAACCGTCAACACCTGTTCCGGGCCATACATTCATCATAATCTTGCCCGGTGTAGAGGGCAGGTTTTTGTCAGCAGTGTAAACTGCCTCGCCGTCAACGTACCATGTGATACTGTCTGCCTGCCAGTCAAAGCCGTAGGTGTGGAAGTCCTCGGAAGCGTCAAAGCCAAGGTCGTAGATGTATTCATGACCGCCCTTGCCGTCGGTGAAATAGTTGAACTGTACCTTTGTAGTATCCTTGCCGAGGAATTCAATGTCGATTTCGTCCCAGGGATTTTTGTCGGAGGGACCTGTGTAGGTGAAGAAAGAGCTTACAACGCCATCGTTTTTTATCGGCTTCATAACGACTTCATACATACCGAAGCCGTAAAAACCCTTGCTTCTGAACTCTGCGCCGGAATAGGGAGGAACGGTAAAATCGCCGTCGCTGTCGATGGTGAGCTTCATGGAGCCGTCGGATATGGAAGCGTTGCTCTTGCGCCATGTACAGTTGAACATACTGCCGTTAGACCAGCCGTCAGAGAACTCAAATTTCTCACTTACATCGTCATATGTGCCTGTGAGGTCAGCGAGCGCTCCACTGCCGGAGGAAGCTTCTTTTGTTGCTGCCGGAGTCTGAGCTTCTGCGGTAGTTACTGCGGAAACAGGTGTTGAGGCAGCGGATTGCCCTGCGCTGCTGTCAGGAGTGGAATTTGCTGCGGAACAACCGCAGAGCGTGAGTGCTGCGATAATTGTTGTGATTCTGATAATGTGCTTTTTCATAGAAGTCACGTTCCTTTCTGAGGGATAATAATTTGATGTTGTGATTAGATTTTAACACAAAAAACGGAACGAATATATAAAAAAGCGGATAAAAATATCATATTTTTAGCTTATTCTATATCAATTTCTGCGTCAAGACCGGAGGAGTGGAAGTATTTCTCCCGGTACTGCTTTGGGGTAAGTCCTGTTTCCTCGCGGAATTTCTGTATAAAGTGGCTGTGTGAACTGAAAGCCAGAAAGTTTCCCACGTCCACTGCCTCGTACTGAGAGTATTTCAGCATCTGGCAGGCAGCGTCAATTTTTTTCTTTAGTATGTATCGGTTCAGCGGAATGCCTGTTTCCGTCCGGAAAAGTTTGGACAGATACTGTACGGAAAGCCCCAGCTCGTCGGCAATATCGCTTACCATTAGCTTTTCATGCAGGTGGTCGTATACATATTCCATGCATTTTATCACCTGATAGCAGTAGCTGCTGCTCTTGTTTAGCTTTGCCATTCGCTCAGTAAAGTCGGTGATAAGTTCTGTGTGTATCATGTGTATTTCGTCAGTTGAAACGGCGGCGTCCGCCTTTCTTATATACAGGTCGCTGAGATTATATGCGGTTTCCCGTTCCATTCCGCCCTCGACGCAGAATCGTGTGATGAAAGACACTGTTATTACAAGATGGTATTTCAGATTACGCAGCTTGTCGGTAGAAAGCACACCGAATCCCACGCCGCCCAGCGGTGTGGAAAGGTTCTTTGCGCCGTTGAGATCTCCGCGTTTCACAGCGTCGTAGAAGCGCATTTCGTTCTCGACCGGTGTGTGTTTCATTGAACTCTCACGCATCTGAAATTCAATGCGGGACAGTTCCTTGTGCAGTTCGCTCATGATAACATTCCTTTCATTATTAATATTATACTAATTATACTAAAAAAATTCAGTTTAGTCAAGTAATTTGGATAAATTCACGACAAAAAAATTAAAATTCTGATATAAAGGAATTGGGGTAAATGATATAATTAAACCAACAAAACGGAAGCAAATTCCGAAGAAAGGAAGAATTTATCATGAAAAAGTACATCGCAGTTATCACAGCGGCAGCAGCCGCAGCAGCTATCTCCGCAACAGCAGGAGCTTATGACATCAACACTGACCTCGGCTTCGGCTGGAGCACCAGCGTAACCATCGCCGGGGAAGAGTTCGCAGATGTTACCACAGATACGGTAGTTAAAATGACCTACAAGACAGACGAGACTCTTGCAGATCTCCCTGGTCAGGACTACTGGTGCATCAAGACCATGATTAATGATGCAGGCTGGCCTTTCATCAACGATCTGAGCGGCGTTGAGCTTTCTGAGGGCGGCGACAGCTATACTATCGACGTTGACAGCAGCTCCATCACCTTCACAATCACAAACGCTGAGGAACTTGAGCACCTCCAGACCGCTGGTATGGCAATCATGGGTCACGGCATCGAGCTTTATGAGATGACTTTCGAGGCTGGTTCTGCTTCCGCTCCGGCAGATGATGCAGCGGCTACCGATACTACAACTCCTGTTGACACCACAACTCCTTCCAAGGGTAACCCTGATACCGGCGTTTCCGGCGTAGCAGCAGTTGCAGGCGCAGCAGTTATCGCAGCCGGCGCACTCCTCATCAGCAGAAGAAAGTAATCCTGTTTCACGAAAGGAAAGAGCAGAATGAAATACATCACTCGTATCACAGCGGCTGCGCTCGCAATCTGTTCTGTTTTGGCAGTAACAGGCTGTGACGAGCAGACCGATATAAGTGGAGCAGCTTCAGGAACTGCTTCCGCAAACGCTCCCGCACAGCAGACCACTGCAGGCACTACCGCTACTATGAATCAGGAAGATGCCGAGAAGATTGCAGAGATTGATATCGGTGCAGAAAAGCTGGAGAACGGCACTGTAAAGTTCCTGTCCTCTTGGGATCTGAATCCGGCAGAAGGTCAGCCCGTTGCACCGGCTCTGGAAATGTTCCAGACACAGTTTGGCGGCAGAATTGAATACATCAACACACCGTTTGATGACAGATTTACAAAACTCGGTGTTCTGGTATCGTCAGATGATTCTCCCGATATGTTCAGCGCAGGCGATATGGACGTGTTCCCTAAGGGTGTTTTAAGCGGCATGTTCCAGCCGCTGGACGACTATGTTGATTTCAGCGAGGATCTGTGGGCTCCTATGAGCTCAGTAAACGAGCAGTTTGCATTTGCCGGTAAGCACTATGTCGGCGCTGTTGACGTAGAAAGCGATTGCGTTATGTTCTACAACAAGAACACTATCCGTGACAACGACCTTGACGACCCCGTGGAGCTTCTTAATGAGGGCAACTGGAACTGGGATACCTTCAAGAATATGATGCTGAAGTTCTGCAACGTTGATGAAGGTAAGTTTGCGACAGACGGCTGGTGGTTCGAAGGTGGTTTCTCCTTGACATCTGGCAAATCCTATATCGGCATGAATGACGGAAAGATTGTACAGAATTTTGACGACCCCATGATCGAAAAGGTTCAGAATTTCATGCTCGACATGAATACACAGCATCTGCAGCTTCCGAAGGCAGAATATAACTGGCAGGTACAGCCCACTCGCGTGAAGGAAGGCAAGACGCTGTTCTATCCTGTTGGTCTGTATGCCCTTTATCCCTACAACAACTATATTCAGGATTTCGCTAACAATCAGGAAGACGTAATGTTCGTTCCGATGCCTAAGTGCACCGAGGCAGACGCTTATTATCTGCCCGCAAGAATTTCCGGATTCTCGCTGTGCAAGGGCGCAAAGAACCCTGAGGGCGTTGCGGCTTACCTAAAGTGCTGCATGGCTACCCGTGACAGCGAAGCTGCCAAGGAAATAAGCAAGCGTCAGGCGTTCGATGAATACAATTGGACGCAGGAGCAGTGGGATATGTATGAGCGTGTCAACAAGATGACTGCCGAGCATCCGGTTATCGAGATGTACAATGCAGTGACATCTAAGGTTGCTGATCTCGTCAACAACCCGATTAAGGAAACTTACAACAATGGTGTAAGCTGGACTCAGACCCGTGAAACTTACCGGGCGGCAGTTCAGGCTAATTTGGACGCAGCAAACGAAACGCTCGCCGGCTTACAGTGATTGATTGAAATCTAATCCTCCCATAAAATAAGCAGCCCTCCGGTCTTAATTGACCGGAGGGCTAAGCTTTTCTGTAGTATATAATAAAAGTGAATAAATTGCAGAGTTTTGTCTGCATTAGAGGAGAAATATATGGCTTTCATTAAATGTCCTGGATGCAGATTAATCTTGAGAAGCACTAACTCTCTCAGCCATGATGGTTGAGAGAGTTTTTATTGATTATAAATTTTCGATTTTTAGAAGCTCGGGTAAGCAAAACAGATCTCCGGATTGACAATCAATCCGCTCACTCGATTTTTTTCCGGCTTGCAAAATTCCTCTTGGATTGGTTTCGCCTTACAAGCATTTTGAGCGGGTGAAATAGATGTCTTTTGCCAAAAGAGCGAAAAAAGATGGTAAATACAGGCTTTTTAACCCTTATTTATCTTTTCTTGACATCAACACCACACACTCCACATGGCTCGATTGCTCCAGATGAATGTCAAATAATCGGCCAATCCTCGTAAAATCAGCCCGTTCGTTCTCGGAAACATATCCACACCCTTTTTGACCTCAAAATCGCCATTTTATCAACTTCTGACGTTCTCGGAAACAGGTCAATGTGCTTGTCCCTACTATAATTTCCCAATCGTCTCAAGACTGCGCTCTGAGGAAATAAGTCCGAAAACCTGTAAAATCCCATCGTCTCAACTCTAATGCTGCCAAACCGTACATTCAATGCCCGCTTTTTTCTCCAATGTTCGGTTTTTCTGTTCAATGTTCACTTTTCAAGATTTACTCATAAAGCTCATAATGAACCTTATTCTTGGGAAAGGTGACCTATTTTGATACAAATTGCACACCCTTCTGGCTTTTCGTTAAAAGGTGTAGGAATAATTAAAAGGTATGCAACGAATTTAATGCTATGATTTCGGACGCTGTTGACGTGAAAATAGACCTTATTGTGACAAAAGCCGTGAACCGATTTGTAAGGAATACGGCAGATAGCTTGGTGACAATCAGGAAACTCAAAAAAAGGCATTGAGGTTTATTTTTGACGATACCATTGCGTGGTGTGCTTTTCGGCTCTCCGTTTAGGTGTATCAAAAACAAAGTCTTTACTTGCCTTCTGACACCGAGGGGTGTGCAGAAGGCTTATTTTTTTTGTCTTAGCCGTTCGCCAGATGCTTTTGGTTTAGGTAGGATAGATGTGTGGTATTCCAATTTTGCATACACCCATAACGATGAAACCGTTCCGTAACGATTTATAATTTCATTCGTTATGTGGGTGTGCTGAACAGTTAATTGTAAAGTCTATTGCGATATCGTTTGCTGCAGTTGTGAAAAGAAGTTTACTATGTATGGCGACAAGCGGTAGAAACATTGCAGCCACGAATGCTATATTGCAGAACGATATAAGAAAAGAAATGATAAGAAACAACAAGAAATTACATTAAACCTATTGAAAAAGGACGAAATATCTGCTATAATATAAAATGAATTATTGTAATTAATTAGTTCGGAGGTGCGGAGATGGCAGATGTCACTAACAATAAATGGATTAACATTGATGAAGCCGCAGAATATCTGGGTGTCAAGCCCGGAACCATTCGGGATTGGATTAGAAAGGACAAAGGGATTCCAGCTCACAAAATAGGAAAGCAATGGAAGTTTAAATGCTCCGAATTAGACAATTGGGTCGCGAGCGGAAAAAGTGCAATGGAATGAAGGACGGCACGTCCACAACAATGATTAAAGCAAGAATGGAGATTAAAGAGGGCTATGGCTGTGAAAAAATCTGAATTATATTCGCTCCTTTGGGAGGCTTGTAATAAATTAAGAGGCGGTGTGGAACCGGCAAGGTACAAGGACTATGTGCTTGTCCTGTTGTTTTTTAAATATGTATCTGATAGATACAAGGGACAGCCTTTTGCGGAGTTTACTATCAGCGAAGGTGCATCTTTCGATGATTTGATTAAGGCAAAGGGAAAGCCTGATGTCGGAGAACGTGTGGATAAGATTATCCAAAAGTTTCTGGAGGACAACAGACTCCAAGGTTCACTTCCTGATGTTAGCTTCACCAATCCCGATGAATTGGGTTCTGGCAAGGAGCTGGTAGATAAAGTGTCCGGATTGATTGGCGTGTTTCAAAATCCGGCGATTGACTTCAAAAACAACCGTGCAAGCGGTGATGATATTATTGGCGATGCCTATGAATACTTCATGATGAAGTTTGCACAGGAATCGGGAAAGAGTAAGGGACAGTTTTATACGCCAAGTGAGGTGTCCCGTATCATAGCACGGCTTATCGGTATCGGAAAGATTAGGCAGATGCCGACAAAGAAGTGGACTCTGTACGATCCGGCCGCAGGCAGTGGAAGCCTTCTCATCAGGGCGGCGGACGAAGCTCCTGTGGATGAAAACGGTGATTCCATTGTGACCATTTTCGGTCAGGAAAAAGACCACGCTACGGCAGGTTTGGCGAAGATGAATCTTATTCTTCACCAGAAAGGTACAGGTGAGATTAAACGAGGTAATACATTGGTCGATCCTGCCTTTACGGACGATTTCGGCGAACTGAAGAAGTTTGACTTCATTGTTATGAATCCGCCGTTCTCCGATAAATCCTGGAGTGATGGTATCAAAACCTCCGAGGATAAATACAAGCGTTTTGACGGATATGGCATCCCTCCTGAAAAGAACGGAGACTATGCTTGGTTTCTCCATGTTCTAAAGTCTTTGGACAGCAACGGCAAAGCAGGTATTATTATGCCGCACGGTGTACTGTTCAGAGGCAATGCGGAAGAAACCATCCGTATTGAAGTGCTTAAGAAAAAGTACATCAAGGGCATAGTGAGCCTGCCGGCAAACTTGTTCTACGGAACGGGCATCCCAGCCTGCATCATTATCATTGATAAAGAAGATACGGAAACCAGAGAGGGTATTTTCCTGATAGATGCCAGCCGTGGATTTAAGAAAGATGGCAACAAGAATAGACTGCGTGAGCAGGATATTGAGAAAATTGTTCAGACCTTTACTCACGGTGATATTATCAAGGGTTATTCTCGTTTTGTGAAGTATACGGATATTCTGGAGCAAAATGCGGGAAATTTGAATGTTCCCCGCTATATTCAGAAAATCGATGACACATTGCCCCAGAATATTGCGGCACATCTGAAGGGTGGAATACCGGGTACAGATATTGAATCGTTGAAAAGACTGTGGGATATCTCATCTGCATTGAAACAGGAGATTTTCACCTGCGTGGATGAGGCACATGATGTATATAATCTTGCTCTTCCTTCCGGCGAGATTGAAGACGCAATCGGTCAGGATGCCAGTATTCTTGCCGAAAAGCAGAAAGAAACCGATACGATATTCACACAATGGCGGGATTCGGTAAAGGAAATCCTGCTCGGCATTGAGCATGAAACCAATCCGAAGGAATTGATTCGCACGATTGCAATCATGCTTCTTAAGGCTTATGAATCCGCTCGGCTTCTTGATAATTACGATGTGTACGACTGCCTGCTGAACTATTGGAATGAAAAATTGCAGGATGATGTGTATGCTATTAAAGCCGGTGGTTACGAAGTCGGTCGAGAAATTGAATACGAGTACGCACAGAAAAAAGCAAAGGATGAGAACGGAGAAACGATCTCCGTTGATGACATATCCAAGGTCAAGTCTTTCGAGGGAACTTTAATTCCGAGGGAGATTATTGAATCAGTGTATTTTGCAGAAGAGTTGGCTGCTATCAATTTGTTGATGGAGAAAGCTGCTTCGCTTGAGGCTGAATTGGATGAGATGCGTGAAGAAGAATCAGGCGATGATGGCTTGCTGAAGGATGTGCTGAACGAGAAAGGTGACAGCATTCCGAAGGCAAATCTGAACAAGCGACTTAAGGAACTTGAGGGTAAAAAGACATCCTCCATTATGGATGCCATGACAAAGCTGGTGGCACTCTTTGATGCAGGTAAGATGGACGAGATGGAGGCACTCATCCGTGAAGTGCCTAAACTGGCTGAGTTTGATATTCGCAACAAGAATGGTACATTCGGAAAAGCAAAGTTGAAGGCTGCACTCAAGGCGGCTGCCGATTCCGCAGTTGTGCCGGAGATTTACAAAGACGAATATGACGCTCTGACGGCATACGCTGCAAAATCCGCAGAGAAGGATGAGACAGACAAGGCTTGGAAAGAAGCTCGCAAAGCTTTGGACGAAAAGGTCGAGGCGAAATACAGCGAACTGACGGTGGATGAGATCAAGCATCTCCTCTTTGACATGAAGTGGATGGCAAAGTTGGAAACCGACATTTGTGATGAAATTGAGCAAGTGCTAAATATCCTGTCCTCCAGAGTTCTTCTGATTGCCAAGCGTTATGAGCATACGCTCGGCGAAATTGAGGACAGAACGGCAAAATCAAGGGTGGCTGTAGTGGCTGCGCTGGAAAGGATGGGATACAAATGGTAATTTATCCTGTTGAGTGGAGAGAAAAAAAGTTCAATGACTTTATGAAGATTAAAAGAGGAGCATCTCCACGTCCCATAGAAGCGTATTTGACAAATGGAATTAATGGCGTGAATTGGATTAAAATAGGAGATGCTCCACGGTTTGGAAAGCACATCACTTCAACGGTAGAAAAAATAACTCGGACGGGTGCAGCACATTCTGTAAGCGTTTACTCAGGAGATTTTATTCTTTCGAATTCAATGAGCTTCGGTAGACCCTATATTCTTGATATTGATGGTTGTATCCATGACGGATGGCTTCGTCTATATGATTTTCAAAATGATGCAAATGATGAATTCCTTTTTTATTTGTTGTCATCACAGTATGTGCAAAAGCAGTATGAAGCGTTCGCAGCAGGAAGTGGCGTACAGAACCTTAATAAGGAAGTTGTTAAAAAGGTATTGGTCTATCTTCCGTCTATACCAGAACAAGAAGAAATTGCACGGACGCTTTCGCAGTTTGATGCCTATATTGATGATCTTGCAGAGTTGATTGAGAAAAAGAAAGGCATTCGTGACGGGGCACTGGAGGATTTGATGCGAGGGCATACAAGGTTGGAGGACTTTAATAAGGAATGGATTACTTATTCGTTTAAACAGTATTTTTCGGTTTTACCTAACAATACCTGCTCAAGAGATCAGCTATCTGACAGAGGGGCTGTAGGAGATATTCATTATGGGGATGTCCTAATAAAATACGGTAGTGTGTTGTCAGATGATGATGAAATTCCTCGGTTAAAGGATGCTTCCAAAATTAAGGAGAGAAGTTATCTACAAACACATGATGTTTTAATTGCAGATACCGCTGAGGACGCAACTGTTGGGAAAGTAGTGCAAGTCGGGAAAATATCCATTCCACTTGTGGGTGGACTTCATACTGTGGTCTGCCGTCCGAATTTTGAAACAGCTGAAGGATTCTTAGGATATTACATGAATTCTTCGATTTATCATGATCAGCTTTACCCATATATTACGGGTATCAAGGTTTCATCTGTCTCTAAAAAATCTTTTGGAGAAACGGAATTGTGTATCCCTGCTGATATTGACGAGCAGAAAGCAATAGTTTCTGTGTTGAGGAATATGGACGAAGAAATCGAAGCATTGGAAATCGAGCGGGACAAAATGATTCAAATCA